>JBKPBQ010000626.1:0-12473 GCA_046726955.1 Acidobacteriota bacterium | reverse complement strand
CTCGAAGTGCCGGAGGATGGCCGCGTCGCGCGCCGTCCGGTTCGCCTTCTCGCGGAAGCCGTGCATCTCCCGGGGGACGACGAGCAGCGCGGGGGGCCGGCTCGCCCGGTTGAGGGCGTCCACGAACGCGACGGTGTTCGCGAGGTGGACGTTGACGTCCGAAGTCCCGTGGATGAGCAGGAGGTCGGCCTTCAGGGCGCCCGCTGTCTTGAGCGGCGAGCTCGCCTCGTAGCCCTGGGGATTCGAGGCCGGCGTTCGCATGTAGCGCTCGGTGTAGATCGAGTCGTAGAAGCTCCAGTCCGTGACGGGTGCCCCCGCAACCGCGGCCTTGAAGACGTCGGGAGCGTGCGTGACCGCGTAGAGAGTCAGGTAGCCCCCGTAGGACCAGCCGTAGATTCCGATCCGGGCGGGATCCACGTAGGGGAGCGACTTCAAGTGCTCGACGCCGACGAGGTGGTCCTCGAGCTCGACCCGTCCCATCTCGCGGAAGAGCGGGCTCTCGAAGGCGAGGCCTCGGCCCGCGGAGCCCCGGTTGTCGAGCGACCAGACGAGGAAGCCGTGCGTAGCGAGCAGGTGCTCGAGCGGCGACACGACGTCCCACGAGTTCGTGACCGTCTGGGCGTGAGGGCCTCCGTAGACGCTCAGCACGACCGGGTACCGGCGCGAGGCGTCGAAATCCGGCGGCTTCACGAGCATCGCGTGAAGGGTCTTGCCGTCCTTGGCGAGCACGTTCACCCACTCGACGCGGCCGCGGGGATAGTCGAGCAGCGCCGCCTTTCGGTCCTCCGCCACGGGGTGCCGCTTCGCGCCATCGACGCTCGCGACGACGAGGTGCTGGGGGGTGTTCACGTCCGACCACGTGTCGGCGTAGAAGCGGCCGTCCGGGGAGAGGAAGCCACGGTGCGAGCCGTCCTCCTGGGTGAGCCTCGCCCGCGCGGTTCCGTCGAGCCGGGCGCGGTAGAAGTGCCGCTCGCGCGGGTCCTTCTCCGTGGACGTGAAGTAGACGAACCCCGTGCGCTCGTCCACCTGCACGAGGCCGGAGAGCCGGGTGAAGCTCGTCCGCGCGTCCACCATCCACGCCCCCTGGGTGATCGCGCGGCAGCCGCCCGAGAGGTCGCAGGAGTGGAGGTGGGCGAAGCCGTCGCGCTCGGAGACCCAGAGGAAGCGCTTGCCGTCGCGCAGGAACCGCGGCGGCAGGAAGACGTTGACCCAGGTCGCGCTCTTCTCCGTGAGAACGGTGCGGGAGGCGCCGAGCGGGGCGGTGGGAGACTCGGGCACCGGCAGCAGACGGAGCTCCAGCTCGTTCTGCTCGCGGTTCAGGTGCTGGAAGGCGACGGCGCGCGAGTCGGGGAGCCACGCGAGCTCGGGCACGACGTAGGCGTCGTCGGGCTCGATCGGGAGGAGGCGCTCGGGGCCGGGCGTGCCGTCGCTCGCGAGCGCTATGACGCCCACGCGCGGGATCGCATTCGGGTCTCCCGGCCTCGGGTAGCGCTGGAACGTGGCGTCGTTGCGCGCGGAAAGGAAGTCCACGATGGGGAAGGTGGGGACGCGCGCCTGGTCGAGCTGGAGGTAGGCGATCGCGCGCGAGTCGGGGGACCAGGCGTAGGCCTTTCCGGCGCGGGCGGCGAGCTCCTCCTCGTAGACCCAGTCGAGGCGGCCGTTCAGCACCGTGTCGGACCCGCTCTGGGTGAGGCGCACCTCGCGTCCGTCCTGCACGTCGACCACGAAGAGGTCGCCCTTGCGCGTGAAGGCGATCCGGCGTCCGTCCGGCGAGAACTGCGGGTACTCCTCCGTCTCCGCCGTGCGCACGAGCGGCCGGGCCGTCCCAGAGCGCGTGTCTACCAGGAAAAGGTCGCCGCGGGCCGCCACCAGCACGGCGTCGCCGGAAGGGGACCAGGCGTAGCCCGTCAGGGCAAGCGGCTTGTCGTCCCCTCCGTTGCCCACGCGGACCTTCGCGCCCGCGAGGAGCATGGTCTCCCGCCCGCTCGCGGCGTCGAGCGCGCAGAGATCCGTGGCCCCGTCCCGGTTGCGGAGGTATGTGAGTCGCTTGCCGTCCGGGTGCCAGGCGAGGTCCGTGGGCAGGGCGCCGGTGAGCGAGGGCTCCGCCGAAAGCCGCTCCGGGGTGAGCTCGCGGACCGCCTGCGCCGGCAGGACGGAGGGTGCGAGGCACGAGACGGCGAGGACGACGAGCCGGCGCAGCCCGGACCGCGTGTCGCGCACCGAGAGCGGCGCGCCTAGAACAGGGTGTAGATGAACGGCGCTACCGCAGAGCCCTGCGTGAAGACCACGAGCAGGCCCAGCAGGACGAGCATCACCACGATCGGGCCCAGCCACCACTTCTTGCGGACGCGCATGAACGCCCACAGCTCGCCGAGGATGCCGATCTTCTCGCGTGAACCTTCGAAGGCCATGAGGACTCCCGATCTCGCCGTCAGTCCAGCTCGTAGAGGCTGCGCCAGTCCACGTCCTCGCGCAGCGGCGGCTGCTCCTTCTTGTCGAGGACGTGGTGGCCCAGCACGAGGTGGTCCATGTTCGTGCGCATGAAGCAGAGGTACGCGTCCCGGGGCGTGCAGACGATGGGCTCCCCGCGGACGTTGAACGAGGTGTTGATGATGACGGGGACGCCGGTGAGGCGTCCGAACTCCGCGATGAGGTCGTAGTAGAGCGGGCTCTCCGCGCGGGAGACGGTCTGGATGCGGGCCGACCCGTCCACGTGGGTGACCGAAGGGATGACGCGCTTGCCTTCGCGGACCTGGGCCACGAGCAGCATGTAGGGGCTGTCGCAGTCCATCTCGAACCACTCCGGCGACTTGTCCGCGAGCACGGAGGGGGCGAAGGGACGGAAGCCCTCGCGGAACTTGATCTTCATGTTGAGCGTGTCGCGCATCTTCGCGTCGCGGGGATCGGCGAGGATGCTGCGCCCGCCGAGCGCCCGGGGACCGAACTCCATGCGCCCCTGGAACCACCCTATCACGTTGTTTTCGGAGAGGAGCCGCGCCGTGGTCTTCACGAGATCCTCGTCCGTGAGCGTCCGGTACTTCGCACCCTGCCCGTCCAGGTACTCCGCGATCTCCGCGTCCGAGTAGGCGGGGCCCAGGTAGGCGTGGGTCCAGCCCTTGCCGCGCGGCTTCTTCTCGAGCGCGTTGTAGAGGTAGTGCGCGACGCCCACCGCCCCCCCCGCGTCGCCCGCCGCCGGCTGGACGAAGAGCTCCTTCATCGGTGTTTCGCGGATGACCCGGCCGTTGGCCACGCAGTTGAGCGCGACCCCGCCGGCCATGCAGAGCCGCGTGAGGCCGGTCTCCTTGTGGAGGTGCCGCACCATCTTCAGGACGATCTCCTCGCAGACCTTCTGCACGGAGGCGGCGATGTCGAACTCGCGCTCGGCCATCCAGGTCTCGGGCTTGCGCGGCGGCCCTCCGAAGAACTCGTCGAAGGCGCCGTTCGTCATGCGCAGGCCGTAGTCGTACGAGAAGTACTTCATGTCGAGCTTGAACGAGCCGTCCTCGTTGAGGTGGACCATCTCGTTCATGATCCGGTCGAAGTGCACGGGCTTGCCGTAGGGGGCGAGGCCCATGACCTTGTACTCCGCGCTGTTGACCTTGAAGCCCAGGTAGTAGGTGAAGGCGCTGTAGAGCAGGCCCAGGGAGTGGGGGAACCGGATCTCCTTGAAGAGGTTGATGTCCGTGCCCCGGCCCACGCCGTAGGAAGCGGTCGCCCATTCCCCGACTCCGTCCACCGTGAGGATCGCCGCCTCCTCGAACGGAGAGGGGAAGAAGCAGGACGCGGCGTGGCTCATGTGGTGCTCGGCGAAGAGGATCGGCCCCTTGTAGGGCTTGAGCTCCTTGCGGATGATCGACGGCACCCAGAGCTTCTCGTGCAGCCAGACCGGGATCGCCTTGCGGAACGAGTTGAACGAGCGCGGGAAGGTCGCAATGTAGGTGGAGAGCATGCGCTCGAACTTGAGGAGCGGCTTGTCGTAGAAGCCGACCGCGTCGAGCTGGTCGGGCCCGATCCCCGCCTCGTGCAGCACGTACTTGACGGCGCGGGCGGGGAAGTCGGAGTCGTGCTTCTTGCGGCTGAGGCGCTCCTCCTGGCAGGCGGCCACGATCTCTCCGTCGCGGAGGAGGGCGGCCGCGGCGTCGTGGTAGAAGCAGGAAATTCCGAGGACGTGTGTAGGCATCTAGAACTGGTGGCGGGCCGCGGCCAGCGGCCCCAGGGGATTGGGCTCGTGGGCCCGCCAGAACGAAGGCTCCGCGACGAGCCCGCGGTCGAGCGGGTCGCGGGAGCGGAGCTTCATGACCAGGCTCACGATCCCCACGGAGAAGACGTAGATGACGGCCAGGAGGACTCCTGTCCAGATGGCCCCGATCCCCTGGAAGAAGGCGGTCCAGCGCCGATAGGCGGCGGATTTCGGAGCGAAGCGCCGGAAGGCGAGCTCCACCAACACCACGACGGAGGCGAGGATGAGGACCTTGGCGCGCCACGGCAGGGCGCTCAAGGCACCCAGGAAATCGAAAGGGCTCAAGGGTGGTGACGATCTCCCAAAATACAGCCCATCATCATAATGCGGGCCGCCGGGAACGCCAAACCCGCCGCTCCGGTGCGCCGCGTCACACGAGGAACGGCGCCGGCGACCGCGCTCACCACGTGCGGGCGGGTTCGGTCGCTATAATCCCCGCAACCGATGTCCGGCGACGATCCCGAGGACGGCGTCCCCACCGGCTACGAGCGCTCCGACTTCCTGCGCGGCCAGCTCCGCGAGTGGACGGAGCGCGTGGCCCAGGGCGGGCACACCGCCGAGCTCTTCGAGCTCGAGATGTGGCTCCAGGCCTTCGAGCGCTTCTTCCGGGTCAAGAACCAGCCGCTCTCCGACAAGGAGATGCGGGCGCTCGCCTTGCGGAACTGGTCGGAGGAGCTCCGGCTCGTGGACAACGTGATCCTGCGGGTGGTCCACCTCTGCACCGCCATTCTCACCGAGGAGAAGGTGGACCTCGCCCGCTTCGACCGCTACGTGGAAGGCTTCCTGCGCCGCGACGAGGGCCTCGTGGACCCCTACATCACGCGGCTCATCCGCCAGACGACGCCGGAGGCCGGGCTCGCCCTCCTGAAGGAGTCCTTCGAGGACATCCACGTCATCCTCGTGGACCTCGTTAGGCTCTCGCGGCTGCCCTACGTGACGTTCACCGCGGTGGGGAAGATCCTCTACCGGGAGGTCCGGCGGAGCCACCTCCTCGCGCTGCTCATCGACAAGAAGTTCAAGCCCGTCCACGACCGCGTCAAGAACCCCGCGGTGGCCGCGGTGATCCGCGGCATCAAGCACCCGATCGAGCGCAAGCAGGCGGCCAAGGTGTTCCTGGAGATGTTCCGCCTGCTCCACTACCTGGAGTACGCGAACCCCGAGGGGCTGGACGAGGACGCGCTGCGGAACACGATCCTCGTCTTCGCGCTCATCAACGCGGAGACCAGGCTCCTCCTGGGCTACATCGAGAAGCGCGTGCTGCACGGGGTGGACCACGAGCAGCCGCTCTACCAGCTCTATGACTCGTTCGTCTACTGCATCCCCCTCGAGCTCAAGAAGGTCATCAACACCGAGCTCATCGACATCTCCGTCTCCCGGCAGGCGGAGGGCGTGCGCACGCGCGTCGAGAACAGCCACGGGATCCTGAAGGACTGCTTCCAGCAGTCGATCGTGCAGCTCGCGCAGAACTTCGAGCCCACGACCGACGGCAGCGACATCTTCCCGGACTTCATGGCCAAGCTCGACCAGTCGGTCCGTCTGCGCGACGGGCTGGCCCGCCTCATCAACGCCGTGCGGGCGTTCCAGACGCGGAAGGAGGAGGCCGCCGCCGTGAAGATGAAGGAGGAGATCTCGGTCTTCTACGACCACCACATCAAGTTCCTGATGTACCGCGACTGGTCGGGCTTCGAGCTCTTCTTCATCGAGATCCTGAAGTGCGGGAGCCTGCCCGCGCTCTCCCAGATCGCCCACCGGTTCGAGACCTTCCTCGTCACGCTCTTCCGCGAGATCCAGAAGCGCTCGATCCTCCAGAACGTGCCCGTGACCGGGGACGTGCCCTCGGTCGATCCCGTCAGCCCCGGCGGAAGCTAGGCTGACGCGGCGGGCCGCGGAGCGCGGTTTTCCGCCCTCGCCGGAATCTGCTAAACTCCGGCCAGTCGCGCAAAAAATGAGCGCCGAAAAGAATCCCTTCGCCAAGTTCCTGAACCGCTTCAAGAAAGGGACCGTCCTCTTCCACGAGGGGGACGAAGGCGAGGACATGTACATCATCCAGAACGGCAAGGTCGCGATCAAGAAGCGCGTCCCCCACGGGGAGACGACCCTCGCCGTCCTGGAGAAGGGCGACTTCTTCGGGGAGATGGCCATCCTGGAGCGCATGCCCCGCTCGGCGTCCGCGGAGGTGGTGGAGGACAGCGACCTCATCGTGATCCAGAGCGAGCTCTTCGGGGACATGATCAAGAGCAACCCCGAGATCGCGGTGCGCATGCTGCGCAAGTACTCGCTGCGCCTGCGCGAGACCACGAAGCAGATCGAGCAGCTCGCGGCGGCGGGCGGCGGCATCAGCGGGGAGCCCATGAAGGAAGCTCCTCCGGGCAAGGCCGTGACCGCGGGTACCCTGCAGACCGAGGCCCTCGCCTACTTCATCTCGCAGTCCACGGGGAACGTCTTCCCGGTGTTCAAGAGCGACGCGCTGCTCGGCCGCTACGACTCCGTCACCGGGATGACGCCCGAGATCGATCTCACGAACGAGGACCAGAGCCGCAACATCTCGCGCCGGCACGCCCGCCTCGTGGTCAAGGACGGCAAGCACTTCCTCGCCGAGGAGATCGGGACCATGAACGGCACGTTCCTGAACGGCCAGAAGCTCCCGAACGGCGTCCTGACCCCCATCAAGGACGGGGACGAGCTGATCCTCTGCCGGCTCGCCCTCACCTTCAAGACTCCCAGCCCCACCAAATAGAGACACCGCTGCTCACCCGCTGAGCGGTACCCGCCCACGGTGTGCGCGGCCTCGCGGCCGCGCGCCGCGGCGATGAGCCCGTCCTGCGTGAAAGCACGGGAGTTGGTGGCGCGGGATTCGAACCCTCGTGCTGGCACACTGCCTGCTACTCCTGCCGCGAACGGCGAGTTGACCACGGAGGTCTCATGGTCTACAGGGGGTCGCAGCGGGGGCGGAGGCGCGTCGCCTGGGTAGCGCTCGCCAGTTTGACCTTCGCCACGTGCTCTACGCACAAGTGGGAGGTCTCCCCCCTGACCGAGATCGACGTGCAGAAAACCACGGCGGCCCGGCGGACGGTGCGCCTGCACACGCCGGACGGGCCTGTTGAGATGGCCCTGCGGCGCCTCGCCTTTCCCTTCGTCGAGGGCGTGCCCGTTGGCGGAACCGGACTGGTCGATCTCGACCTGCGTCCGGTGACGGCGTTCACCGTCGTCGTAAAGAAGAAGTCCCACGAGACGCGGACGAGCAAGAAGGCTACGGAGGACGCCTTCCGCGCGGCCGGTCTCCCTACGCAAGTCGTTCGGTTCGACACGCCCGAGGGTTTCGTCACGCTCGACGTGGAGCGCCTCGACTATCCGCTCGTCCGGGGACGTCCCCGGGACAACGATGCGACCGGCCTCGTCCGCGTCGACCTGCGGTCGGTGACGAAGCTCGAGGTACGGTCTCGCGACACGGCGAAGACGATCTTTCTCGCCCTGGGTGTGGCCGCGGGAGTCTTCGTTGTGGCGGCGATCATTGCCGCCCTCACGAAGGAGTCGTGTCCCTTCGTCTACGTCGACGGCGGAAAGGGGTTCGAGCTCGTCGGAGAGGCCTACCCCGGAGCGGCGTTCCGCTCCATCCAGCGGGCCGACCTCCTGCCGCTGCCGCCGTCGAGCTCGTCCCACCTCCGCGTCCGCCTCCGCAACGAGGCCCCCGAGACCCAGTACACCGATCGCGCGGCTCTCGTGCTCGTGGACCACGATCCCGCTCTGCGCGCGCTCGCCTCCGTGGACGGACGCGTCCTGCTCGTAGGTGCACCGCAGACCGCCGTCGCCGCGCGCGACCTCGAAGGGCGCGACGCGAGGGCGCTCGTCGCGGAAAGAGACGACCGCTTGCTCCAGACCGACCTCGCCCGGGTCGCGGCGGCGGCCCCGCGTCCGACGGTCGAGGGTGTCGAAGCGACGTTTCCCGCCCCCGACGGAGAGGCCGTCCTCGAGATCGTGGGAGGCAACACCCACTGGCTGGACGTCGTCTTCGGCCGCTTCTTCGCGGCCATGGGCGATCGGCTCGCGACGTACCTCGCGGCCGGCAACGATCCCACGGCCCGGGAGAGGATCCAGGGCTGGCGTCAGCGGGAAGGTGTCGACCTGCGCGTCGAAGCGCTCGACGGCGGGGTCTGGAGGCAGGTGGCCGTGGTGCCGACGACGGGTCCCGCCGCGCTGCGTCACATCGCCGTCCCGCTTCCGCGAAGCGCCGCGTCCGGAGGGGTCGTCCGCGTGCGATTGCAGAGCGGCCCAGGTTTCTGGCGCATCGACCGGCTGGCGGTCTCGAACGTCGCCGGCGTCCCCGTGATGCGTGAGCTCCTTCCGGTCGAGGCGCGCGGGAGCTCCGGAGCCGACCAGCGCGAGATCCTGACGGAGGCGGACGGCCGGTACGACGTGCTCGAGGAGATGGACGCGTCTCTCGACCTGCGCTTCGAGCTTCCTCCCGCGGGAGCCGGGCGGGCACGCAGCCTCTTCCTGCTGACGAATGGCTACTACAACGTCCACACGCCTGCGCAGAGCCGCTTCGCCCCCGGCACGCTGCTCGCAATCAGGAACGAGCCGGGCGCTTTCGGGCGCTTCAGCCTGGATCTCGCGGGCGAGTACCTGCGACTGGCCGAGGCGACGCCGAGGGCTTCGGAAGTACAGTGAGCCGGAAGCCGCCGGTCGTCACGGGCATGCACAAGGGCTTCGTGCGGTGCCTGCTCTGGGCCCACGCGGCCCTGCTCGCGCTCCGGATCCATCGCACTCCCCGTCGCGCCGCCCGTGCGATGAGTCTCCTCTTCGCGGAGCGCAGACGCGTCGGCGTGCGCACGACGAGGAAGTACGCGCACGCAGCGGGCCGCTACTTCTGGGACCTCTACGCGCCGGGATGGCCGAGCCCCGCCTTCGACCGATACGTGGAGAGGGAGCTCGATCGCGTGCAACCCTTGGCGCCCGCGACCGGCGTGCAGACGGTGATCCTCGCGGTGACCAAGCGCTGCCCCCTGCGGTGCGAGCACTGCTGCGAGTGGCAGGCGCTCAACCAGCCGGAGAGGCTCAGCATCTCGGATCTCTGCACGCTGGTCGCGCGGTTCCAGGCCATGGGGGCTACGCAGTTCTTCCTGAGCGGGGGAGAGCCGTTGCAGCGCCTCGACGCCGTTCTCGAGATCCTCGTCACCGCCCGGCCGGGGAGCGACTTCTGGCTGCTCTCCTCCGGCCACGGGCTCACGATCGACCGCGCGCGGATGCTCCGGGCCGCGGGCCTTACCGGCGTGGCGCTCAGCCTCGACCATTGGGACCCGGGCGCCCACGACCGCTTCCGCGGTCACGAGGGGGCATTCGCGGGGGTCGAAGCCGCGGCCGCGAACGCGCGAGAAGCGGGGCTCGTCCTCGCCCTCACCCTCTGTCCCACGCGGGAGTTCGTGGCGGCGAACGGCCTCGATCGCTACGCGGAGACGGCGGCGCGGCTGGGCGCGGCCTTCGTCCAGATCCTCGAGCCGCGGCCGGTCGGCCGCTTCGCCGGACGAGACGTCGCCCTCGGCGGCGACGAGCAGCGCCGGCTCGAGGCATTCTACGAGCGCCTGAACCACGACCCGAGCTGCGCGCGGCTGCCCGCCGTGGCCTATCCCGCCTATGCGCAGCGCCGCTCGCGCTGCTCGGGAGGGGGCGAGCGCTACGTCTACGTGGACACGGACGGCGCGCTCCTCGCCTGCCCGTTCTGCCGGTCTTCCGCCACCCACGCGCTCGACGGCCCGCTGGAGACGGCGCTCGCGCGCCTGCGCGCGGGCGGATGTCCATCGGAGGCCTGAGATGGCCGATCGCGTCCGTCCCTACCTGTTCTACGACGTCGTCGTCTCGATCTGCTCCTCCTGCTTCCGGAAGGTCGAGGGGAAGATCCTCTTCGAGGACGACCGCGTCTTCCTGACCAAGCGATGCCCTGAGCACGGGTCGGAGAAGGTGCTCGTGGCCGACGACGTCGACTACTACCGGCGGTGCCGCGAGGTCTTCCTCAAGCCGCCGGAGATGCCCAACCGCTACAACACGCCCGTGCGGTGGGGCTGTCCCTACGACTGCGGGCTCTGCCCCGACCACGAGCAGCACTCCTGCCTGAGCCTCGTGGAGATCTCGGATCACTGCAACCTGCGCTGCCCGATCTGCTACGCGGAGAGCGGCCCCCACCGTCCTCTCCATCGTCCCCTGCCGGTCGTCGAAGGCATGCTCGACGCCGTCGTGACCAACGAGCGCGAGCCCGACGTGGTGCAGCTCTCGGGGGGCGAGCCCACGCTCCACCCGCAGTTCTTCGAGATCCTCGACGCGGCCAAGGCTCGGCCCATCCGCCACCTGATGGTCAACACGAACGGGATCCGCATCGCCCACGACCCCGCCTTCGCCGAGCGCCTGGCCGACTACCGCAAGGGCTTCGAGGTCTACCTGCAGTTCGACTCGTTCGAGCGGGACGCACTCGTCGACCTCCGAGGCGCCGATCTGCGCGACGTGCGGACCCGCGCCCTCGAGCGGCTGAACGCGCTCGACATCTCGACGACGCTCGTGGTGACCCTGAAGAAGGGGGTGAACGACGGCGAGGTCGGGCGGATCGTCGAGTTCGCGCTCGGCCAGCGCTGCGTCCGGGGGGTCACGTTTCAGCCCGTCCAGGACGCCGGGCGCACCCAGGGCTTCGACCCCGCGCGCGACCGCCTCACGCTGACAGAGGTGCGCCGGAAGATCCTCGAGCAGTGCTCGGTCTTCCGCCCCGAGGACCTGATCCCCGTCCCGTGCCACCCGGATTCGCTCGCCATGGGGTACGCCTTGAAGCTCGGGGAGAGTGTCGTGCCCCTCACGGGTCTCGTGGATCCGCAGGTGCTGATCGATGGGGGCCGCAACACCATCGTGTACGAGCAGGACCCCGGGATCCGACAAGGCCTCTTCCGGCTCTTCTCGACGAACCACTCGCCGGAATCGCAGGCGCGCAGCCTCCGCGACCTGCTCTGCTGCCTGCCCCGCGTGGCCGTCCCGTCCGGGATCGGCTACGCCAACGTCTTCCGCCTTCTCGTCGTGCAGTTCATCGACGCGCACGCCTTCGACGTGCGCTCGGTCAAGAAGAGCTGCATCCACATCGTCCACCCGGACGGCCGGCTGATCCCGTTCGACACCTACAATCTTTTCTACAGGGACGGGCTCGAGGCCTCGCGCCTCGGCTCCCTGCGCGCGGCGGTAGGGGACGTCCGCTCCTATCCCGACGCCTGACGGGACTCGATCTCCTTCCGGATCGCGTCCGCGTTCGGGGGCAGGAGCCGCTTGTTGCGGCACTCGTCGAGGGCGAGGAGCGTCATGCGGTCGATGGCGCGCTGGTCGCGCGCGGTGGGGAGCAGGTCGTCGAGGGCGGCGGTGAGCGTCGCCTCGTCGAGCGCCGTCTTGCCGTCGCGCAGCGCGAAGCGCCAGGCCGTCGTGACCGCGAGCTCCACGTCGCTGCCCGTGAATCCCGCCGTGCGCTTCGCGTAGGGCGCGTAGTCCGTAATCGCGCTCTTGAGCTTGTGCTTGCGGAGCGTGACCTCGAAGATCTGCTTCCGCGCCGTCTCGTCGGGCATGAGGATCGGGATCTTGATGTCCGTCCGGCCGGAGCGCCTCATCGCGGAGTCGATGAGGTCCACCCGGTTCGTGATGTCGATGCGCAGCACCCGCCCGCGTAGCGAGCTGTCCCCCCAGAAATTGAAGGCCGCGGCGCGCATGCGCTCGCCGACTCCCGAGTCCCCGGACCCCGCGTCGCGGCTGCCTCCCTCCGCCTGGTCGGACTCGTCCACGATCACGATCACGGGGGCCAGCGCCCGGATGGCCGCGAACGCCTTCTCCTGGTTGCGCTCGGACTGCCCGACGTACATCTGCCGCAGCGGGCGGAAGCGGACGCAGAGCATCCCGCACTCCTTGGCGAAGCACTCGGCGAGGTAGCTCTTGCCCGTCCCCGGCGGGCCCATGAGCATGATCCCCATCGGCGCGGCGGAGGAGAGTCCGCGGCGCATGAGGTCCGCCACCTCCTTGAGCTCCCGGACCGCGGGCTCGAGGCCGCCTACGGCCGAGAGGTCGAAGCGCGGGTCCAGGATGTCGAGCACGACTTGATACTCCTGGCGCAGCAGCTCCGTCTTGCGTCCCACGATCGAGCTGCGGGCCACGGGCTCGCCGCTCCCGCGGGCCCGCTGCAGCACGTCCTCCATTTGCGTGAGGCCGAGGCCGCCCGTCTCGC
>JBKPBQ010000625.1:0-5956 GCA_046726955.1 Acidobacteriota bacterium | reverse complement strand
CGCCTCGGTCGCGCCGCCTCCGCGCGCGCCTGCGCCTTCCGCTCCCGAGCCGTTCCTGCCGTCGGACGAGACGCCGCCCTCGGGTGTCTTCGCCGCCCGCGCGACGCCTCAGCCCGATCCCGTCTTCGTCCCCACTCCCGCCTGGGGCGTGCCCTCCGCCGCCGCGCAGCCGCCTGAGCAGGTAGCGCGCCTGGCGCGCGACTGCCTGGACAAGGGAGACCGGCCGCGGGCGATCTCGCTACTGCGCGAAGAGGTGGCGCGGAACGCCCACGCTCACGGCTGCCGGCGGCTTCTCGCCATGACGCTCGCCTCGGACGCGATCTTCTCGCCGGAGCTCGAGACCATGTTCCTCACGACGCTCGAGGAGAACGCGAAGGACAACGAGCTTCGCTACCGGCTCGCCACCTGGTACAAGAAGCTCGGCCTCGGCACTCGCGCCATCCTCCAGCTCAAGAAGGTGCTCGACGTCGACCCCGAGCACGCGGCCGCGTGGCGCGACCTCGGCGAGCTGGAAGCGGCGGACGGCGGACCTCGCCGTCCCCGGCCCCGCTAGTTGTCGGAGGCGGCGCCGCGAGACGTGGCCCGCCGCGAGGTCCAGGGGTTCACCGCCCCCCTGGAGCGGCGCGCGCTGCGCTTCTTCGCGGAACGGCTGCCCCGCTGGGTCACTCCCGACGGCCTCACCGCGGTCGGCTTCCTCGCCCAGATGCTGGCTGGGGTCGCCTACGCGCTCGCCGCGGACGACCGCCGCTGGCTCCACGCGGTCAACGCCTGCCTCGTCGCGAACTGGTTCGGGGACAGCCTCGACGGCTCGATCGCCCGCTTCCGCAACGAATCGCGGCCCCGCTACGGCTTCTACCTCGACCACATGGTGGACGCGCTCGGGGCCTTCTTCCTGCTCGGAGGAATGGGCCTCTCCGGGCTCCTCGACTCACGGCTGGCCACCGGCCTCCTCATCGTCTACTTCCTGATGAACATCAACGTCTACCTGGCCACGCACACCCGAGGCGTCTTCAAGATCTCCTACGGAGCCTTCGGCGGGACGGAGCTGCGCATCCTCCTCGTCCTCGCCAACCTCGCCGCCCTCGCCTGGCCGGAGGTCCGGCTGGCCGGGCTCGAGCTCGGCCTGTTCGACGTCTTCGCGGTCCTCGGGCTCGCCGGCCTGGGGATCGTCCTCACGCGCTCGGTCGTCCAGAACGCGCGGTTCCTCGCGGAAGAGGAGAGGCTCGACAAGCCCCGCTGAGGGGGCGGGCGGGGCTCACCGCGCTCGAGCGGGCGCAAGAGGTGGGCGACCCGGCGGCGATCGAGCTGCTGCGGAAGGCCAGCCGGAAGTAGGGTCTACTTCACGCCCTGGCAGCGGGCGCACACGTCGAGGAGGCGGCCCTCCAGCATGTCGCGCTTGCGCTCCTTGAGCACGTCGCTCCGCCAGACGCCCTCGATCGAGGTCGTGAACACGTTGGCCGTCTTCGTGCGTCCCTCGTAGTCCGTGCAGCAGGCGACGACGTCTCCGTTCCACTGCACCACGAGCTGGTCGTAAGGGGCCGGGCAGTAGGTGTCGGGGATGTCCCACACCTGGTGGCCTCCGACCACGTTGCCCCAAGTGTGGCAGCGCTTCCAGATGAGGTGGACGCCGTCGAGGAGCGTGTAGCGGCTGCCGTTCTCGTCCTGGTCGAGGACGTGAGCGGCGCGTATCCGGTCCCAGTCGTGCACGCGGGGTGCGAGGGCGTGCGCCTTCTCGAGCTCCTGCGTGTAGCCGATCCAGTCGCGCAGGAAGGCGAGGGCCTGCTCGTCCTCGCTCACGATCGTGTAGCCGTCCGCGTGCTTCGTGTTCATGATGTCGATCTCGAGGTTCGTGCGAGCGCCGAGTGCCACCTTGCGCTCCACCGCGAGCCGGACCTTGTCCCGGTACTCGTCGAAGACGAGGCGGGGGGCCTTGCGCGTCTTGAACGACTCCGTGTCCGGGGTCTGGTAGGACAGGATCAGGTTCGTGAGCCCGGCGCGGTAGAGGCCCTCCACGCGCTCGCGCGTGATGAGCCCGCAGTTCGTGTTGAGCTCGATGGCGACACCCTGCCGCTCGGCGCGGGCCACGATCTCCACGAGGTCGGGGTGGAGCATGGGCTCGCCCATCTGGTGCAGCTTCACCGGGTAGAGCGGGCCCAGCCAGGAGCGCTTCTCCGCGATCTCGTCGAGGATGCGGAAGACCTTCTCCTTCTTCATGAAGCCGCGCCGACGATCCATGATCTCGTCGGGACACCACGTGCACTTGAAGTTGCACGCGTTGGTGATCTCCACGAACAGGTAGTTGATCGGGTAGAACCGGCCGGGCATCTTGCGGAGCTCGGGCACCGGTGCGACGCCCGGGAAGCGTTCCGGGTCGTCGGAGGCGTCGCGCCGGAGCTTGACCTTCGAAACGAGCACTTCCTTCCGGAACTCGATTCGGAAGGACGCATCCTCGTTTTGCGTGCGAGTCGCGTCGAAATCCGGAAGGAGGAAGAGCGCCTTGCGAATGCGACGGAGCCCTACGGCATCCGGAATCCAGCGTTGCTCCGCCGCCTTGTAGAGCCCGTCGCCCTCCGCCGAGCGATCGGTGGAGGCGTACTGGACGCGGAACTGTGCGTAACTGTCGCCGAGGTACTCCACTTCGAGCACGGCACGCGCGAAGCGCGCGCGCAACTCCTTCGGGACCGTGAAGTACAGGTAGTACGACGATTCGTCGGGCCGGATGTACGTCCGGGCCTGGACGGTCTCGATCTCCCAAACGCCGTCGCCGGCCCGGGGGACACCCAGGTCCCCTTGCGGCCCATCGGGGCCGATCGTCGTCTCCAGGGTCTCCGGCCTCTTCAGCCCCAGGGCTTCGCCCAGGCGGGCTAGCGTCGCACCCATCACTTCTCCAGATCGGCGCCCGTCTTCAGGCTGCTCGCAATGAGATCGTACCACCGCGCTACCCGGGCGAAGACGTCGTCGCGGCAGTCGAACGCGAGCGAGTAGGCGCGCCCGGCGTCCACGCGGAAGAAGCGCTTCAGGATCGAGATGGAGATGGGAGTCTCGGTGCGCATGACGTCGGCGTAGCCTCCCGCCCACTTGTCGTGCCTCAGGATCGTGAAGTTGTCGCCGAGCTTTCGCAGCGTCTCCTCGTGGTAGCTCGCGAGCGTCGTGCCCTCTTCCACCGGCTCCACGGTCAAGGTGAGGGCGGCGTGGACGGTCTGGCGGCTGCTGTCGGCGGCGAGGGCCGGGCTCGTGTACTGGAGGAGGAGGGTGCCTCCGCCGGAGAACCGCCGCGTCTGCCGCCACGAGGGGGGAAGGCGGAGGGAGAAGCCGAACGCCTCCTCGCGCCGGACCGGGTAGTCGGCGAGCCGCTCGAGCGTGAAGCTTCGCTCCATCTCGTCGAGGACGCTCCGGTGCTTCTCGAAGAGAGGCGAGGCGCCCTGCGCATAGAGCCCGTAGAGGCGGTCCTCCTCGCGGAGCAGGAGCAGGGAATACCGCATGGACCCGTCGGCCGAGGCGAAGTCGTACGAGCGGCCGGAGGCTCCCGATCGCTTCTCCTCCCGCGACGAGGCGACGGTGTTGCCCGTGAGGTAGGTCGAAGCGCTCTCGTCGACGCTCTTCGCGGCCGCGCTGGCGAGGAGCGTCACGGAGACCGCCGGCTTCGTCTCCTTGCCCGCCGGCGGGCCCAGGAAGTAGCGATAGAAGACGCCGTCCTGCTTCGTCTGCTCGGTCTTCCACCCCGCGGGGTAGCGCACGGAGAGGCCGTACTCGCCGTTGTAGTAGGTGAGGAGGGGATCGCGGGGGCCGCCGCAGCCGGCGAGGAAGAGGCCGGCAGCGAGGGAGGCGTGGCCGGCGACGCGCCGCACCCCCCTACTCGAGGCGGTAATTGGGCGCTTCCTTGGTGATGATGACGTCGTGGACGTGGCTCTCCTTGAGGCCGGCGGGGGAGATCTTCACGAACCGGGCGCGGGCCTGCAGCTCGCCGATGCTCGCGCAACCGCAGTAGCCCATCCCCGCTCGCAGCCCGCCTACGAGCTGCTGCACCATCGCCGAGAGCGGCCCCTTGTAAGGGACCATGCCCTCGATCCCCTCCGGAACGAGCTTGTCGCTTCCGGAGTCCTCCTGGAAGTACCGGTCCTTGGACCCTTCCTTCATGGCCCCGAGCGAGCCCATGCCGCGATAGCTCTTGAAGGAGCGGCCCTGCCTGAGGATCAGCTCGCCCGGGCTCTCGTCCGTGCCCGCGAAGAGCGAGCCAATCATGACGGACGCCGCGCCCGCGGCAATCGCCTTCACCATGTCGCCGGAGAACTTGATCCCCCCGTCCGCGATGATGGGGACGTCGCTCCGGGCCGCCGCCCGCGCCGCCTCGGCGATGGCGGTGATCTGGGGCATGCCCGCCCCCGAGACGACGCGGGTCGTGCAGATGGAGCCCGGCCCCATGCCCACCTTGACCGCGCTCACCCCCGCGGCGATGAGGTCGAGAGCGCCGTCGTGGGTGCCCACGTTGCCGGCGATGAGCTCGAGGTCGGGGAAGCGCTTCTTGAGGGCCTCGACGGCGTCACGGACTCCCTTCGTGTGGCCGTGCGCGGTGTCCACCGCGACTACGTCGACCTTGGCCTCCACGAGCGCGGCCGCGCGGTCGAGCACGTCGGCGGTGACACCGACGGCCGCCCCCACCCGCAGCCGGCCGAGGGCGTCCTTGCACGCGTTCGGGTACTTGATCTGCTTCTGGATGTCCTTGACGGTGATGAGGCCCTTCAGGTTGAACTCGCGGTCCACCACCAGCAGCTTCTCGACCTTGTGCTTGTGGAGGATCTCCTTGGCCTGCTCGAGCGTCGTCCCCACGGGAACCGTGATCAGGTTCTCCTTCGTCATCAGCTCCGAGACCGGCAGGCTCGTGCGGGTCTCGAAGCGCAGGTCGCGGTTGGTGAGGATGCCCACGAGCTTCTTGCCCACGGTCACGGGCACGCCGCTGATGCGGTAGCGGGCCATCACCGCGAGCGCGTCCGCGACGCGCGCGTCCGGGGCCACCGTCACGGGGTCCACGATCATCCCGGACTCGCTCCGCTTGACCTTGTCCACCTCCTGGGCCTGGGCGGCGATCGAGAGGTTCTTGTGGACGATGCCGATCCCGCCCTCCTGGGCGAGGGCGATGGCCAGCGGCGCCTCCGTGACCGTGTCCATGGCCGCGGAAACGATCGGGGTCTTGAGCACGATGTTGCGCGTGAGCCGCGTGGAGACGTCGACCTGGGCGGGGAGAACGTCGGACATCTGGGGGACGAGCAGCACGTCGTCGAAGGTCAGGGCTTCCGGCAAGCGGTCCTCGAGCATTCAGCTCACCCCATGGCACTTCTTGTACTTCTTCCCGCTTCCGCAGGGACACGGATCGTTCCGTCCCACCTTCTTGCCTTCGCGGCGGAACGTCTGGACCTCGGCCCCCGTGCCGCCCTCCGCCTCTCGGGGCTGGGCGGCGCGGGCGAAGCCGCTGGGCGTCGCCGAGGGATCGTTGTAGCTGAGGTTCCGGGGCATCGCGCGGACGCCAGCCATCGCGAGCTCCGGCTCCTTCACGCCGGCGTTGACGGGAGGAGCTGGCCGAGGACGCCGCGGTGACGGAACGAGCGGCCCCTCCTCGGGCTCAGCCTCGGAAGTCGGTGGCGGCGCCTCCACCGGTTGATACAGGAAGATCCACCGCAGGATCTCCTCGTCGATCCGGTCCATGAGGGCCTGGAACATCTGGAAGGATTCCTTCTTGTACTCGACGAGGGGGTCGCGCTGCCCGTAGCCGCGCAGCCCGATCCCTTCCTTCAGGTGATCGAGCGAGTAGAGGTGGTCCTTCCACTGGGTGTCCACGATCTGGAGCATGATCAGGCGCTGGTGGAAGAGCATCCGCTCGCGGCCCACCAGCCGCTCCTTCTCCTCGTACTTCGCGCGGGCGCGGGCGATGAGTGTCTCCAGCATCTCCGCGCGGCCCATC
>JBKPBQ010000624.1:0-34702 GCA_046726955.1 Acidobacteriota bacterium | reverse complement strand
CCCGGATGAGGGCCTCGCCGCCGCCGGATCCGTCGACTCGCACCATGAGCCCCCCGTTCTGATGGGTCGCGGGCTGCGCCGGCCCGCTCGCTACATGCTACGGCCGTCGGGAAGGCGTCGTTCCCAAAGGATCGGCGAGCGCGCCGCACCAACCGGCGAACGGTATCGCGGCGCCCGCGAATGCGGTTTCAGATCGGAGGCGCGCCCGTGGCCGCGAGAAGCCGCTCGAGCTGCGCGCGCAGTTCCACCCTCTCGGTAGCTTCGGCGGGATCGTTGGCGATGCTCGTCATTTCTCCGGGATCGCGGTCGAGGTCGTAGAGCTCGTCCTCGGGAGCGCGATCGGGGTACGCGACGTAGGCCCAGTGCTCCGTGCGGACCCCCACCATGCGCGGAATGCCGGGGATCGCGGTGTCCGCGAAGTACTCGTAAAGGAACGAGTCGCGGACCGGAGGGCCGCCCTGCAGCACGCCCGCGAGCGAGCGGCCCTGCATCGATGGGGGAGCGGACACGCCCGCGAGGTCGAGGAGCGTCGGCGCGAGATCGAGGTTGAGGACGAGCGCCGAGCTCCGGCGCGGGGCGAGGCGCGGCCCGGCGACGAGGAAGGGCACGCGGATCGACTCCTCGTACATGAGCCGCTTGTCGCCGAGGCGGTGCTCGCCCAGGAACAAGCCGTTGTCGCTCACGAAGACGACGTACGTCGACTCCGCGCGCCCCTGGTTCTGGAGCGCCGCCGTCACGCTGCCCACGCTGTCGTCGAGGGCCATGAGCGTTCGCAGGTAGTCGAGCCGCCACGGCTCGCGCGCGCGCCACGGCCAGCGAGGAAGGAACGAGGGTGGCGGATCGGGACAGCCGGAGAGGTCGGCCGCGGTGCCGCCGCACATGACGTACCGCCGCTGCCACGCGGGTTTCGCGAGGAACGAGTCCTCGAAGTTCGGGGGCTCGGGAAGCGCGTCGGTGCCCAGCGCTCCCGCGTGACGGGGAGCGGGGTGGAAGGGATCGTGCGCGGCCTTGTGGGAGAGGATGAGCAGGAAGGGCTCGTTGCCGCGGGCCTGCAGCCACTGCAGGGCGTAGTCGGTGAGGATGTCCGTGATGTAGCCCGTGCGCTTCACCGATCGCCCGTTCTCGTTGAGAGTGGGATCCTCGTAGACGCCCTGGCCGCGGAAGCTCACCCAGTAGTCGAAGCCGGGGCGCGGCCCGTCCTTCGACGAGTCCATGTGCCACTTGCCCACGAACGCCGTCTTGTATCCCGCCTGCTGGAGGAGCTGCGGGTAGGTCACTGTGCCGGGCGAGAGGTCGCGCGCCTCGTTGCCGAGGACGCCATGGGTGTGGGCGTAGAGGCCGGAGAGCATGGTGGCCCGGCTCGGCGAGCAGAGCGACGTGGTGACGAACGCGCGGTCGAAGAGGACTCCGCGGGCGGCGAGGCGATCGAGGTTCGGCAGGGCGAAGAACGGGAAGCGGTGGCCCGGGCCGAAGAGGTCCCGGGCCATGTCGTCGGCGATGATCACGACGAAGCTGGGACGGACGCCGGGCGCGCTGGGAGCCGGTGTCGGTCCCGAGCTCGAGCCGCCGCAGGCGGTGAGCGCGAGACCGAGAGCCAGAAGAACCCCCAGCCCCCGGACGAGCCGGGGGCGCGCGACGCACCCTTCGGCGGGCAACACTTGGCGATATCTTAGACGAACCGCCTCTCCGCAGGGCTGTGGTCGCCATCACCCCGTCAGTAGGTGAGCGCCCTCACTCCCGTCGCCGGGGGATTGACCTCGACCGCGACCGGGCCGTGGGGCGTCAAGTCCTTGCCGTTGAGCGCCGGGTAGCCCGCCTCGTAGCGCGTGGCCCGAAAGACGAAGACACCGTTCTTGCCCGTCGTGTCCGTCACTACGTACGACCAGGTGATGTCTCCGGCCATCGTGACCTCGAAGAAGTGGCCGGCGGTGCCTTCGCAGACGAGCGTGTTCCCGGACGTCAGGCGCTGCGCGCCGGAGATGATGGGCGAGAAGACGCTCGTGGGAGGCGTTCCGATCCACTGCCAATCGGGAGAGGCCGGGGGGAAGCCGATGGCGGGATCGAACGAGTAGAGGCCGTTCGACAGGAGAGGAGGCGCGATCTGGACGACGGTCGAGAAGGGACGCGTGTTGCGATCGCCGTTGTCGAAGACGAGGATCTCGCCCGCGCCGGGGAGACCCGCCTCGATCCAGTGCGAGTTGTGCTGGCCGAAGAGCTGCTGCGGTCCCGGGAAACCGTAGTCGTGCGGCGTGCCCCAGCGGTAGAGGAGATCGCCCCCGCGGCCGCGCCGGCCGCCCGCGTGGCCCGCGGCCTCCGCCGTGGTCGTGCCGTGGTCGATCACCCAGAACTCGTGGTGGTTCCGCACGCTCAGCATCACCTGGTCGAGCGCCGCGTTGTAGTCGATGGCGTTCGTGTGCGTCCAGTCGCTCGTGGCCGTCGCCCAGGCGTTGGGGTCGATGAGCTCGGGGTGCTCCGCGGGGTTCGCTCCGGGAGGCAGCAGGTGGTCCCACACGCGCCACGTCCAGACGATCGCGTTGCTGGAGGGATCGACCTCGACGACGTGGTCCACCCAGATCTCGTTGTTCGCGGGAATCGTCGCGGGGTCCCGTCCGGCGGCGAGAGCTTCCGCCCCCGTCCGCTTCTCCCACGCGACGAGGAGGATGTGGCCGTTGGGCATCCGTCTCACGTCGTGGTGCTGCAGGTGATCGGGTCCGGCGTAGTCGTAGCTCCACGTGGCGCTGCCGCTCCAGTCGAGCAGCTCCACGCGCCCACCGTTGCAGCCGCCGCCCGGGAAGCTCTCGTTGCCGAGGGATCGCGGCCGCAGCAGGCGGCCGTCTTCGAGCAGGTAGACCGAGCACGCGGGAGTCGTGTCGGTGCGCCACGAGTGGACGAGCTGGCCTTGCAGGTCCATCAGGTAGGTGACGTTCGATTGGACGGGGGAGAAGAGCACGTAGGGTTGGGTGGACGGCGCGCCTCCGGTGGCGTCGTTTCCACATCCGACGAGGGGCACGAGCGCGACGATCGCGGCCAGCGCGAGCATGCCGGCGAGGGAACGCCGGCTTCCGGGGGTCCTGCGACACCGTTGCATCGGGGGGGCTCCTGCCATCTGATACGAGCGCTGGCCGCCCCCCGACTCCCAGCGCTACCGCCTTCGTTTGACCGGCCTGCCCCCCGCAGGGTTGAAGCGACGGGCCGCCCTTCGTCTACTTCCTGGCCAGCGGTCGGACGCTGACCTCCTTGAAGTAGACCACGTCTTTGTCGTTGTGGTTCTGCAAACCGACGTATCCCTCGTTGGGCCGTAGTCCGCGGTCGGGCTCGTAATCTTTCTTCTTCGCGGGCACCGCCTCGCCCTCCGTGTAGTCGGTGACGAGCTCGCCGTTGACCGTCACCCGCGTGTGCGGTCCGTCGAGAGTGATCTCGAGCGTGTTCCACTCTCCGGGCTTGCCCGGACGTGCTTTCGCCTTTGTGAGCGAGTACAGGACGCCGGTCACGTGATAGTCGTCCTCGGCGTCGTCGATCTGCACCTCGTAGCCCTTGTTCACCGGCATCCACGGCTCGGTGGGCGCCTCGGGGATGCGGATGAAGACGCCGGCGTTGCTCTCCTTCTTCTCGTTCTTGTAGACGATGCGGATCACGCAGTCGCCGACCTTACCGCCCGTCCAGTAGAGCAGGCCCATCCCGCCCGTGGTCTTCAGCAGGCCGTTCTCGATCACGAACTCGCCGGGGCCCACGTGCTTCCAGCCCGTGAGGTCCTTGCCGTTCCACAAGGCCTTCTCCTCGGCCGAGGCCGAGGCGGCGAGAGCGACGAGGGCGTGCGCGACGACGATCGAAGCGAGGCGCATGGATCCTCCTGGCGTCGAAAGCTCTACGTTATCGATCTTCAAGCCGTCCCGCCACCCGTCGGTGGGCGGCCGCTCCGTGAAGGTCACTCAGATCGCGTTCCCCGAAAACGTCACCGCGGCCGTCTACGCGGCCGGCGTCTACGCGTCGAAGGGACAGAACCCGACCTCCAACGCCTCGGACATGGTCTTCGCGGACGGAGTGCAGAGCGAGCTCGCGAGCCTCGTGGGCAGCCCCGCGAGCGGCTACACCGCGACCTTCACGGTGGGAGTCACGGTCTAGAGCATCTCCTTCCGCGACTGCTTCGCCCGCGCCGCCTCGATCGCCGTCTTCACCTTCTTCTCTTCTTCGGGCGGAGGGAGGACCGCGGGAAGGCCGAGCTGCTTCAGGTGCAGCTCGCGGCACCAGCCGGCGGTGTGGTAGAGGTGCTCGTCCTCCTCGTCCTCGACCTCCTCGAACGCCCTCTGGAGTGCCTTGCCGGCGGCGCCGCCGACGTGGCCCGCCGCCTCGCCCAGGAGCTGCCAGTTCAGGTGGTCCTTGGTCTCGGCGAAGACGATGCTCTCCGCGGCCGCCGCCTCCGCCGCGGCGCTGTCGCCCCCGGCCATCGCAATCTCGATGGAATCGACGAGCGCCTCGCCGATCCGGCGCACGACGAGCCGGCCGGGCGTCTCCTTCCCCGGATCGAGGCTCAGCGTCTCGAGCACGCGGCGGACGATCGACTCGTGGTTCTTCGTCTGCTCGAGGTACTGCTTCCACTCCGTCCGCAGCTCCTCGTTCTGGACGGCGAGCAGCGCGGTCTCGTAGACCTTGACCCCGCCCTGCTCGGTCTCGAGCGCCTCGTAGAGAAGGTTCGTCAGCGCCTCGCGTCTCATCAAGGCCTCCTCGACGGAGGGAATGCCTGCAACATCGGAGCCACGTCGGAACGCCCGCGGCTCTCGAACGACCGCCCTCGTCGAAGTGCAAACCGTACATTTGCCGTGCAACTGAGCGGGGCGAGACCTCGAACGGCAGGATTTCGTCGGTGGATCTGCAGGCACGCGGGTTGCTGAGATCTGGAGCGTGGAACTCCAGCGAAGCCGTGCCCAGGGGGAGGCCGCGTCGTCTTCCGTGTCCCTGCCGGACGACGGGTTCGAGCGCGACCGACCCGACGAGCCCGACAAACCGATCCCTTTTCCCGTCCCGGTCGACATCCGGTCGATCAGCCTCACCGGGCTGTTCGTCCTCGCGCTGCTCTATACCCTCTACTTCGCGCGCGCGTTCCTCGTCCCCGTCGTCTTCGCGTTGCTCCTCTCGCACCTGCTCAGCCCGCTCGTGAAGGCGCTCCGCCGCGTCCGCGTCCCCGACGGGCTGGGCGCGGCCCTCGTGCTCTCTGTCTTCCTCGGCACGGTCGGCGTCGCCGTGTACGAGCTGTCGGCCCCCGCCACGCAGTGGGTGATGGCGGCGCCCGAGAGCCTGCCCAAGATCCAGGCGAAGCTCGCGGGTGTCCTGAAGCCCGTGCAGCGCATGAGCCGGACGGCGGAGAAGGTGAAGGAGGCGACGGACCTCGACGGCCAGAAGACGCTCGAGGTCGAGGTCAAGGGGCCGAGCGTCACCGACACGATCTTCGGCGGGACGCAGCAGCTCGCGGGAACGCTCCTCATGGTCGTCCTGATGCTGCTCCTGCTGCTGAGCTCCGGGGACATGTTCCTCACGAAAGTGATCAAGGTCCTGCCCCGGCTCTCCGACAAGAAGAAAGCGGTGCAGATCGCGCGAGAGACGCAGGCCCAGATCTCCACGTACCTGCTGACCACGACGCTCGTGAACGTCGCCTTCGGCCTGATCGTCGGCTTTGCCGTGTACCTGCTGGGCATGCCGAACCCCGTCCTGTGGGGCGTCGTGGCCGGAGTGACGAACTTCGTTCCCTATCTGGGGGCGGTCGCCTGCACGGTGATCCTGGGCGCGGTCGCCCTCGTGCACTTCGACAGCGTGGGGCAGGCGCTCCTCGTGCCCGGCGTCTTCCAGCTCCTGAACATCCTCGAGGGCAACGTCGTCACGCCGATGCTCGTGGGACGGCAGCTCAGCCTCAGTCCCGTCGTCATCTTCACGTCCGTTCTCTTCTGGGGCTGGATCTGGGGGATACCGGGAGCGCTCCTCGCGATACCGATCATGGCCGTGATCAAGATCGCCTGCGACCACATCGAGGGACTCTCCGCCCTCGGCGAGTTCCTCGGGCACTGAGCGGTCGCCGGCTCTGCGGCGTGCTATCCTTCGCCCATCTATAGCCGCGCGGGCCGATCCTGGTCCTTCACGCGCCTAAGGAGGCCACCGCGATGGCAGTACCCTTCTCGTCGTTCGGCCTCCATCCTCTGCTGCAACGAGGCATCCGCGAGCTCGGCTTCACGAGGCCCACGCCGATCCAGCTCCAGGCCATCCCTCCCGCGATGGAAGGCCGCGACGTCCTGGCCTGCGCGGCCACGGGCAGCGGCAAGACCGCGGCCTTCGGCCTGCCCATCCTCCACCGGCTGATGGAGAAGCCGCGGCGCACCACGCGGGCGCTCGTGCTCACGCCCACGCGCGAGCTCGCCGCCCAGGTCCAGTCGCACCTCGAGGAGCTCGCCGTGCACACGCCGGTGACCGCCTCCGCCGTCTTCGGCGGCGTGGGCATGGGGCCGCAAGAGCACGCCTTCCGGGCGGGGGTGGACGTGATCGTGGCGACTCCCGGCCGCCTCCTCGACCACTTCCGCCACCCGTATGCTTCGCTCCGCGGCCTCGAGACGCTCGTGCTCGACGAGGCGGACCGGATGCTCGACATGGGCTTCCTGCCCGACATCAAGCGCGTGCTCCGGCATCTGCCTCCGCGCCGCCAGACGCTCTTCTTCTCGGCCACGATGCCGGCGGAGATCCTGGCCCTGACCCGAGAGATGCTCAGGGACCCGGCGCGGATCAACCTCGAGCGCCGCGCGGAGCCCGCGGCCGGCATCACGCAGGCCGCCTATCCGGTGGGACAGCACTTGAAGTCCGCGCTCCTCCTCGCCCTCCTGCGTCGCGGCGACATGAAGAGCGCGCTCGTCTTCACCCGAACGAAGCACCGCGCGAACCGCGTAGCGGACTGGCTCGCCCGGCAGGGCGTGCGCGCGGCCCGGATCCACGGCAATCGCAGCCAGAGCCAGCGGACGCAGGCGCTGGAAGGATTCAAGGACGGCCGCTACCAGGCCCTCGTGGCCACGGACATCGCGGCCCGGGGGATCGACGTGGAAGCGCTCGGCCATGTCGTGAACTTCGACGTGCCGCTCGCATCGGAGGACTACATCCACCGCGTGGGGCGGACGGGACGGGCGGAGGCGACGGGCGAGGCCTTCACGTTCGTGTCGCCGGAAGAGGAGAGCTCGCTGCGGTCGATCGAGAGGGCCATCGGCAAGCCCTTGCCGCGCGTGCTGCTTCCGGACTTCGACTACCGGCAGAAGCCGCCGGAAGCGGCGCCGCAAACGCAGCACCGCCGGGCGAATCACCGCCCCTCGCCGACACCGTCGCCGTCGTGGGGAGAGCGGCTGCAGACCGAGACGGGCGGCGGCCGCGTCGGCTGGGCGTTTCGCGGACGCCGGCGGGGTCGCCGGCAGGGCCCGCGCCGGCCGGGGCGGTAGAGGACTTCGCCCGGCCCTTCGCCGCGGCCGCTAGACGAGGCTCCCCAGCCGGACGAGCTGAATCGCCGGCTCGCCGACCTCGCGCGAGGTCGCGAGGTCCACGTCGAGCTCGGCCAGCCAGTCGTTCACTCCCTCGGTGTCGACGAGCATCTGCTGGACCCGCCAGGATCGGCCGTCGTCCGCGGGCGCGACGGACGTGTGGCGGAGGTTGCGGGCCTCGGGGTCGAGCCGCAGAGCGCCGTGATCGTGCCGGTGAAGCTCGCGCGCCGCGCGGAGGCGCTCCGCCGTCCAGGGCACACCGTCGGCGTCGTTGGGGTAGTCGATGGCGTCGAGCGCCGCCTCGTCTTGCCCGATCGACCACGCGCGCAGGAACGCGAAGACGCGCGTGCGGATGGCCGCGGTGAACGCCTTGCTGTCGCGCGTGACGTCCGGCGGCTCCTCCGGCCGCGGTGGCCGGAGCTCCGCGGGCGCCGTCCCTCGCGGGACGTAGTCGGGGTTCTGCATCCGCTCCCACTCCTCGAGCAGGCTCGAGTCCACCTGCCGGAGCATGTCCCGGAGGTAGAGCTCCATCTCCACCACCGTGTCCGTCTTGACGCCGTCGGGGACGGTCTGGCTCAAGACCTTGTAGACGCTGTTGAGGTGGCGGAGAAGCAGTCCCTCCACGCGCTCCAGGTCGTACTCCTGCACGTAGTCGGAGAACGAGCGGTAGCCCTCGAACATCTCGCGGGCGATCGACTTGGGGCGGATGTTCTCCTCGCCCACCCACGGATGACGGTCCGCGAAGGCGTTGAACGTCGAGTAGACGAAGTCGCGCAGGGGCTTCGGGTACTCGAGCTTCTCGAGCTCCTCCATCCGCTGGTCGTAGTCGAGCCCCTCCGCCTTCATCTCCGCCACCTTGCGGCCCTTCAGGCGGTCGAGCTGGCGCCGCAGGATGATCTCCGGGTTCTCCAGGATGCTCTCCACGAGCGTCAGCAGGTCGAGCGGGTAGGTCTCGGAGAGGGGATCGAGGAGCGGGATCGTCTCCAGCAGGTAGAGCGAGAGCGTCTGGTCCATCGAGAAGTCGTCCTGCAGCTCGACGTTGACGCGTAGCGCGTGGCCGTCCGCGTCCCGGGGGAGGATCTCCACGATCTTCCGGTCCACGAGGGCGCGGAAGAGCTGCCAGCCGCGGCGGAAGTGCGCCTTCTTCGCGCGATCCGGCTCGTGGCTGTCCCGGACGAGCGCGCGCATGGCCCGGCAGCCGTCGCCTCTCCGGGAGAGGACGTTCAGGAGCATGCCGTGCGAGATCTGGAAGCGCGACGTGAGCCTCTCGGGGGCCGCGCCGATGAGGCGCTTGAACGTCTGGAGGTCCCAGCTCGCGAAGTTCCTCTCCGGCGGCTTTCTCTTCACGACCTTCTTGCCGTCCTTCGCCTTCTCCGCGAGGCGGAGGTTCTCGATCACGTGCTCGGGGGCCTGCGCGACCACGTACCCGCGCTCGTCGAAGCCCTTGCGTCCGGCGCGGCCCGCGATCTGGTGGAAGTCGCGGGCGGAGAGGACCGCCGTCTTCTGCCCGTCGAACTTGCAGAGGCGCGAGAAGAGGACGGTCCGGATCGGCACGTTGATGCCCACGCCCAGCGTGTCCGTGCCGCAGATGACCTTGAGCAGGCCGCGCTGGGCGAGCTGCTCGACGAGGACGCGGTACTTCGGGAGGAGCCCCGCGTGGTGGAGGCCGATCCCCTGCTTCAGCCACTTGCGGATGTCGGGGCCGTAGGGGCTCGTGAAGCGGAAGTCGCCGATCGCGGCCGCCACCGCGTTCTTCTCCTCGCGGGTCGCGAGGTTGAGGCTCGTGAAGTCCTGCGCGCTGTCGGCGGCGTCCGCCTGCGTGAAGTGAACCACGTAGACGGGCGCTTTCTCCTCGGAAACCAGCTTCTCGAGCGTGAGGGCGAGCGGGATCTCGGAGTACGCGTACTCGAGCGGCACCGGCCGCTCGCTGGACTTCACGGTCGCGGTGGGCCGGCCGTTGAGCCGCGTCAGCGCCTCCTCGAAGAACGTCACGTCGCCGAGGGTCGCCGACATCAGGAGGAAGCGCGTCCGGGGAAGCGTGAGCAGGGGGACCTGCCAGGCCACGCCGCGATCCCGGTCGGCGTACCAGTGGAACTCGTCGAGGACGGCGTCGTCCACGCGCGCGTCCCCTCCTTCGCGGAGGGCGATGTTGGCGAGGACCTCGGCCGTGCAGCAGAGAACGGGGGCGTCGCGGTTGACCGTGGCGTCTCCCGTGGAGAGGCCGACGTTCTCGGGGCCGAGCTCGCGACACAGCGCCATCCACTTCTCGTTGACGAGCGCCTTGATGGGGCTCGTATAGACCGACCGCCGGCCTCGGGCGAGCGAGGCGAAGTGGAGGGCGGACGCGACGAGCGTCTTGCCGGATCCCGTGGGCGTGTTGAGGATGACGTTCTGCCCTTCGAAGAGCGCGAGCACCGCCTCCTCCTGGGCGGGGTAGAGCACGAGCTCCTTGCTCGTCACGTAGTCGAGGAACCGCCCGAGCAGCTCGTCGGTGTCCGCCTCGCCGGGAGGCAGGATGTCGTAGAGAGGTCCGGCCATCGTCGGCAATTGTGTGCCAGGAATCGGGATAGCCGGTGGGGGAGCAGTCCGCCGAATAGCTCAGGGTGTCGGCGTCCGCGGCGTAGTAACATGAGTAGGTTTGGAGCGCGGCTTTTTGAACGAGAAGGGACGGGCGGATACGGCCGACACGACGGAGCGCGGCTTCTCGGACGACGAAGCGCTCTCGACGTTCCGCCAGGCCGTGGGCGTCGATCCCGGCGAGGCCGACTTCCACTTCATCCTCGGCGAGGCCGAGGCGCGCCGTGGCCACCTGCAGGAGGCCGTCGCCTGCTACCGCGAGGCCATCCGCCTCGACCCCCAGGGCCCGCGGTACTCGCATGGGCTCGGCCTCGCGCTCCTGCAGATGGGCCTCGCCGCCGATGCGGCGGAGGCGTTCCGTCAGGAGACGAAGCTCGACGAACGGAACGCCGAATCCCACCACTGCCTGGGCAACGCGCTCGTCGCCGCGGGGCAGAGTGACGAAGCCCTGCCGCCGCTGCGGCGCGCCCTCGCGCTCGATCCCAGGTCCACGGCTATCGGACTGGACCTCGCCCGCGCGCTCCTCGAGGTGAAGCGGGCCCCCGAAGCGGTGAGCGTCCTGCGGCGTGCGGTCGACAGCGCCCCCGACGACGTCGAGCTTCGGCTGCACCTCGCGCGCGCGCTCCTCGCCGCCGGCCGCGAGAGCGAAGCGCTCACGCTCATCGACCGGGCGTGGCACCGCGACCCGCGCTGCCTCGCGCGGCACCCCGACCTAAGGGCCGTCCACGACGACGCGGCCGCGGATGCCCTTCGGGCCGAGCTCGCGCTCGAGGCTCCTCCCGCGTCGGGCTGGACGTGGTTCTCCCCCTGGCCGCTCGTCGCCGCCGCCGCCCACGGCGTCGTCAGCCTCC
Source organism: Acidobacteriota bacterium (assembly GCA_046726955.1). GTDB lineage: Bacteria > Acidobacteriota > Vicinamibacteria > Fen-336 > Fen-336 > CAVPGH01. The sequence continues at coordinate 23,775 of JBKPBQ010000624.1, read as the reverse complement.
TCGCCCGCATCCCGAAGCTCGTCGTCCTCGCCTTCGTCCTCGCCACGGGCTACGCGGCCGCGCGCCTCGTGCCCCCCGTGGTCGCCCGGTACCGGCTGGAGGACGACCTCGCCGCGATCGCCCACGATCCCGTGAGCGACGACGGGGCCATCCGCGAGCGGATCGCGAGCGCCCTCGAGCGGCACGGCCTCCGCGAGACCTTGAGCCCCGACGACTGTCGCGTGGACACGCGGACCACGTGGCGGCAGATCGTCTGCACCTATTCGCAAGCGGTGACCCTCCTGCCCGGAGTGACGCCGCACCTCGCCTTCCGGATCGACGTCGACAAGCCGATCGTCGACGCCAAGCGCACCGCGCACTGATCGAAGGAGACCCTCCAATGCCCCGACTGGTCCCATCCCTGGCCCGAATTCCCCTCCTCGCCCTCGCCATCGCCGCCCCCCTGGGGGCGACCGCGGCCCGGGCCGACCTTCCCCCGCTCCTCGACCGCGAGCTCTTCTTCGGCAACCCCGAGATCGCCGCCGCCCAGCTCTCCCCGGACGGCGAGTACATCGCGTTCCTGAAGCCCTGGAAGGACACCCGAAACATCTACGTGAAGAAGACGGCGGAGCCGTTCGAGAGCGCGCGCCTCCTGACCTCGGAGACCAAGCGCCCGATCCCGAACTTCTTCTGGTCGCGCGACAGCCGGCTCGTCCTCTACGTGAAGGACAACGACGGCGACGAGAACTTCAACGTGTGGGCGGTCGATCCGAAGGCGCCCAACGCGGCGGGCAGCGAGGCGCCCGCCTCCCGGAACGTGACGGACGCCAAGGGCGCGCGCGCCTTCATCTACGCGGTGCCCCGCAAGCAGCCGGACACGATCTACGTGGGCCTCAACGACCGCGACGCCGCCTGGCACGACGTCTACAAGGTCACGATCTCCACCGGGAAGCGCGAGCTCGTCCGCAAGAACACGGAGCGGATCGCGGGCTGGGACTTCGACCTCGAGGGCCGCTTGCGGCTCGCCCAGCGGGTGGCCGACAACGGGGACACCGAGATCCTGAAGGTCGAGCCCGAGGGCTTCAAGACCGTCTACACGTGCTCGGTCTTCGAGAGCTGCAACACCGACCGCTTCCATCCGGACGGACGCCGGGTCTACCTGGACACGAACCGGGGCGACGCGGACCTCTCGCGGCTCGTGCTCTTCGATCCCGAGACGGGCCAGGAGGAGCTCGTGGAGTCGGACCCGGAGAAGCGGGTGGACTTCGGGAGCGCGATCTTCTCCCAGGCCACGGACGAGCTCGTGGGGACCTCGTACGACGACGAGCGGGCGCGCGTCTACTTCCGCGATCCGGCCTGGAAGGCGGACTACGACCTCCTGCGGTCGAAGTTCGCGGGCAAGGACATAGCGCTCGGCTCGCAGACCGCCGACTCGAAGCGCGTCCTCGTCACCGTGACGAGCGACACCGATCCCGGCGAGCGCTATCTCTTCGACCGCGACACCAAGAAGCTGACGCTCCAGTACAAGGTGCGCGAGCGCATCCCCCGCGAGCACATGGCGGAGATGAAGCCGGTGCGGTATTCGTCTTCGGACGGCCTCGAGATCCCGGCCTTCCTGACTCTCCCCAAGGGCGTCGCCGGGAAGAACCTCCCGGCGATCGTGCTTCCCCACGGCGGCCCGTGGGCGCGCGACCACTGGGGCTTCGACAACCTCGCGCAGTTCCTGGCCAACCGCGGCTACGCGGTCCTGCAGCCGAACTTCCGCGCCTCCACGGGCTACGGCAAGAAGTTCCTGAACGCGGGCAACCGGCAGTGGGGCGACAAGATGCAGGACGACCTCACCTGGGGCGTGAAGTACCTCGTCGCCCAGGGCATCGCCGACCCCAAGCGCGTGGGGATCATGGGCGGCTCCTACGGCGGGTACGCGACGCTCGCCGGCGTCGCGTTCACGCCCGACCTCTACACGGGCGCGGTGTCGATCGTCGGACCCTCGAACCTGATCACGCTCCTCGACTCGATCCCGCCCTACTGGGAGGCGGGCCGGACGATCTTCTACGAGCGGATGGGCAACCCGAAGACGCCGGAGGGCAAGGCCCAGCTCGTGCGACAGTCGCCGCTCACGGCGGCCCAGAAGATCAAGACGCCGCTCCTCGTGGCCCAGGGCGCGAACGACCCGCGCGTGAAGAAGGCCGAGTCGGAGCAGATCGTGGTCGCCCTCCGCGACCGCGGCTTCCCGGTGGAGTACATCCTCGCTCCCGACGAGGGGCACGGCTTCCAGCGGCCGGTGAACAGCATGGCGCTGTGGGCGGCGTCCGAGAAGTTCTTCGCGAAGCACCTCGGTGGGCGCGTCCAGGAGAGCATGACCCCGGAGGTCGGCAAGCGGCTCGCCGACATCACGGTCGATCCGAAGACGGTGGTCCTCGCCAAGGCGGCGGACGCGAGCGCCGTGGGCGTTCCGAAGATCGCCTTCCCCCTGGTCGCGGGGAAGTCCACCTACAGCGGAAAGATCGAGGCGGGCGGACAGACGATCCCGATGTCCACGACGCAGACGATCGAGGAGCAGGGCGGAAGCTGGGTGATCACGGGGACGGCGTCGCTCCCCATGGGCGACGCCACCGACGTCACGACGCTCGACAAGGCGACGCTCGTCGCGCAGAAGCGCTCGGTCAAGCAGGGCCCCGCCACGATCGAGCTCGCCTTCGCGGGGGGCAAGGCGACGGGGACGATGGCCATGGGCGGCGATCCCAAGCCGGTCTCCGTGGACCTCGGCGGCGAGCTCTTCGCCGACGGCATCGCCACGAGCGACGCCATCGCCTCCCTGCCCCTCGCCGAGGGCTACTCGACGTCCTTCCGGAACTTCGACGTCCGACAGCAGAAGGTCCAGCTCAAGCAGGCGAAGGTGGCGGGGACGGAATCGGTCACGGTGCCCGCCGGGACCTTCCAGGCTTGGAAGGTCGAGGTCACGTCCGCGGAGGGCGAGCCCGGGCAGATGACGATCTGGGTCGCGAAGGACAGCCGCAAGGTGGTGAAGACGGCGGCCACGATCCCCCAGATGGGCGGCGCCGTCGTCACCTCGGAGCTACAGCCCTAGGCCGTCCAATACCCCAAAGGACGCTGACGTCTACGTTGTTCCGGAGCTACTGCGCGACCTGCATGCACTTCAGCTGCTTCTGGCCGCGCAGGAGCAGCTTGCCGTCGGGCTTCTTCTGGACCTCGATCAGGGAGGTCAAGCGGGCACCCAGACGGACACCTGCCCCCCATTGCAGCGGAACTCGCCCCAGCCCGAGTCGTTCGTGACCACCGGCTCCTTCACCTGCTCGGTCATGTCCACGAACTTCGTGTTCTCGTAGCCGACCTCCATCCACTTCGTCCCCTCCGGCCCGTCGCTCATGAGCACGGCCATCGGCTTCGGGTGCTTGTTGTCGCCCAGCCGCACCCAGCCCACCCGGTTCGGGTGGTCGAGATAATCGACCTGGGGCCCGAAGCCGTGGTGCTTGCGAGCGTGGAGGAACTTGTCGATCAGGAAGCGGTGCGAGGGCATCGTGATCTTGTACTTCTTGCCGTCGTGGCCGTAGTCCTCGTACTCGGCGCCGTAGTAGTCGGGGTAGAAGATGCAGGGATATCCCTCCTTGCGAAGGAGGATGGTGGCGTAGGCGAGCGGCTTGAACCAGGGCTCGACGCAGGACTCGAGCGCCTGCAGCGGCTGCGAGTCGTGGTTGTCGACGAAGGTCACTACGTCGCGGCTCCGCTGCTGCATGAGCGTGCCGTCGATGATGTGCCGCATGTCGTAGTTGCCGCTCTGGCGGCTCGCGTAGTGGAAGTGGTAGTGGAGGGGCACGCCGAAGACGGTCATGCGCCCGCCCTCCTTGTCGAGGTAATGGAGGAGCGTGTCGGTGTCGGAGGCCCAGTACTCGCCGACCACGAAGAGATCCTTCTTCGCGAAGGCCTCCATCTCGTCGAGCCACTTCGGGAAGAACCACGACGAGATGTGCTTGAGCGCGTCGAGGCGGAAGCCGTCGACCCCCGTGGTCTCGAGGTACCACTTCCCCCAGGCGATGATCTCGTTCTGGACGTCCGGGTTCTGGAAGTCGATGTCCGCGCCCATGAGGTACGCGAAGTTTCCCTTCTCCATGTCCACCTGGTCGTCGAACTGGTGGCCCTCGAAGAGGTAGACCGAGCTCGTGTCGCCGGGGTTCAGGTCGTCGTGGTCGACGCCCTCGAAATGCTGCCAGTGCCACTCGAACGGCGAGTACTTCTTCTTGCGGCCGCCGAAGCTGAAATGGGTCCAGGCCTTGATGTCGCGCATGGGGCCCTTGGGGGCGCGGCGGTCGTCGATCGGGTAAGGGGTCGCCTTCATGACCTCGGGCTCGTCGGCCCCCATCCGGTGGTTGAGCACGACGTCGGCGTAGACCTGGATGCCGTGCTTCTGCATGGCCTTGATCGCCTCGACGTACTCCTCCTTCGTGCCGTACTTCGTACGCACCGAGCCCTTCTGGTCGAACTCCCCGAGGTCGTACATGTCGTAGACCCCGTAGCCGACGTCGCTCCCGCCCCCGATCCCCTTGTAGGCGGGGGGAACCAGACTCCCGTGACTCCGGCTGCCGCCAGCTCCCGAGCGTGCTTGGCCGCCTCCTTCCAGAGGCCTCCGTCAGAGGGGACGTACCAGTGGAAGTACTGCATCATGACGCCATTCGGTGTCGGCATACGAGCCCTCCATCCTCCGGCGCGGGGCCCCCATGGTGAGCCGATGCGATGACAATCCCGCTACCGGTAGTACGCGCTTCCGATCAGGAACCGCGGAAATCGATGTGGCGATCCGCCAATGCGCCCTCGTCGTCGTCGCGGCTCAGATAGGAGTCGTCCGCGCCCAGCATCGCCCGCGATGATATGTCGGAGGTCAACGATGATCGGCAGCGGTTCGGGACGCGTCAATCGACCTTTCGGGCCAGCGGGGGCTGCCCTTTGATGCAGCTCCGCTCGGCGAAGTGTGGCCGTGTCTGGGCGGTTCCCGTCCGCGGTGACGTTCGTAGGACCAAGGCCCCATAGACCCGACCCTGCGGCCACTACTAAGAGAAGGGGCGTTTCACCCGCACCACCCGGCAGAAGGAGGAGGGAGATGCTCGACGCCTTCTTGAAGATCGCCGGTCCGCTCCAGGCATTGCTCGGTGCCGGGGGCGCCACCGTGCCCGCGCTCGCGGGAGCCCTGGGCGCGGGAACCGGCGGGAACATCGTGAACGTGCTTTCCGGCCTCGCCGCCAGCTACCTCGGCTTCCAGGGTGCTCCCGGCGCGCAGGCCACCGGGGCCAAGGCCCTGGGCGTCGTGAACCTCGCGATGGGCGTCCTGAACGCGGCCGGCGTCAATCAGCTTGCCGGAATTCCCCTGAACCAGGGCACCGTGGCGATGGCAGTCAATCTCGTGATCGGGCTCTGGGGACTGGCCGCGGGGTTCACGGCCAGGAGATAGGCCCGACGGCGTGCGCGCGTCGGACGAAGCTCGCGTTCTGCATCCCTCGTCTCGCCGCAGGTCGAGAGGACCACTCGCCGCCACTTCTCGGGGACGGACTCTCTCTAGGGAGGCCGTGGTGGCATATCGCTTGCTGGCTGTGGGGCGAGCCGGAGGGGGCGCACCGAAGGGGCCGTCAGGCCGTGCCTCGTCCCCTTCGGGTGGCCGTCCGCGTGTGGATTGTGCAGCTTGGTGTGTAAGAAGGCGGAACCCGCAGTCAGTCGCCGTCGCTTCCTCGAGCAGGGCGTCCGGTCGGTCGCCGGTCTCGGCGTCTCGTCGCTCCTTCTGTCGTCGTGCGCCTCGGAGGGACCGACGACCGCGCCGGAGCCGGCGCCGACCCCCGACAGCGGCCGGCTCCTCGTAGGCGCGCACTACTACCTCTGGTTCCCCGACAACTTCGAGGGCGGCCAGTACCTGCGCGCGCGGCTCCTTCCCGGCCAGCAGCCGATGCTCGGGGAGTACTCGTCGGCGTCGGCTTCGGTCGCGGAGCAGCACATCGCGTGGGCGGTGCACGCGGGGATCGACTTCTTCACGCTCGACTGGTGGCCGGGGGTCCCGGAACGGAATGCGCGGATCGACACGTCGCTCCTCTCCGCGCGTAACCTCGGCCAGATCCGCTTCTGCGTCTTCTACGAGCTGGGAGGGCTCGGATACGACCCCGACACCGGGCGCACGTTCTTCGACGCGGCCACGGTGGAGCGCTTCCTCGCCGACCAGGAGGAGATCGCGGTCCGCTACTTCGCGCACCCCCGGTACCTGCGGCGAGGAGGGCGGCCCGTCGTCGTCTACTACATCACCCGCAGCGCCGTCGGACGGTTCCAGGAGGCGATGGCGCGCTACCGCGAGCGGATGAGCACGCTCGGGTTCGACCCCTACGTGATCGGGGACGAGGTCTTCTGGAAGGTGGTGCGCTACGACAACACGGACTTCACGACGGAGCCGCAGCGCCCGCGGATCGACCTCTTCGACGCCCTGACCAGCTACAACCTCTACAACCACAAGCTGCCGAGCCAGGCCGGTTACGGCGCCACGAGCACCCTCCTCGCCGACGCGCACGCGCTCTACGGCGCCTATCGTGCGCAGGGGGGAAAGCCCGTCGTCCCCCTCGCCTTCCCCGGGTACAACGACCGCGGGGTGCGTCCGGAGGAGAACCACTACGCGATCCCGCGCGAGTGGTCGCCGGGGGCGGGCGACGGGACGTTCCTCACCGAGTGGATCACGCGCTTCACGCTTCCCGAGGTCGATCCCGCGCTTCCCATGATGTTCCTCACGTCGTGGAACGAGTGGAGCGAGGACACGGCGGTGGAGCCGCTCGCCGTCGCTCCTGCGACGGCCCGCGACGACAGCGCTTCGGGCGACGCGTACACGCAGGGCTTCGCCTACTCCGGCTATGGGATGAGCTACCTCGACGTGTTCCGCCGCGCAGTACGGGGCGCTTGATGGCTCGCAACTGAAGTCGTGTGCCGGCGGGGGCGCGCGGCACTCGCGCGCGCGCTCCGGCCTGGGCGAGCCCGGCGCAAGCGCCGCGCTCGCCATCGGCATTCATCGTACAGTCGCGCGCTACAGCGAGGCGCGCGCGCCTAGGAACCACACGACTTCCGGTGCGTCACACTACCGCGCGCGCTTGTTCCGCAGTGGGGGAGGCAGGAAGGGCGAGGGCGTTCCCGGGACGACCACCCCGTCGAGCGCTTCCAGGAGGCCGACGCGCTCTCCATCCGGGGCCGCGGCGAGAAGGGCATCCCACCTCTGGAGCACCGCGCGGAGGGCCTCGCGCGCGACCTCGAGCTCGGCGAGCCGGCGCTCGACGAGGGCGAGCTTCTCCGCGGCGAGCGCGCGCACGGAGCGGCAAGGAACGCCCCCGCGGTCGCGGACGGCGAGGATGCGCGCGACCTCGCCGAGGGAGAAGCCGAGGGCCACGGCGCGGCGCACCAGACGCACGCGGGCGGCGGCCTCGCGCGGGTACTCGCGGTAGCCGTTCGCGGACCGGCGCGCCCGAGGCAGGAGTCCCTTCTTCTCGTAGTGGCGAAGCGTGTCCGCGCTGACCTCGGCGAGGCGCGCGAGCTCGGCGGTGCGGAGGGTGGCGGCGGCCCGGGCCACGGACGCCATCCTACTCCGTCGGGTCGCCCGTACCGTGATCGGAGATCTGGAAGCGCAGGAACTCGTGGACGGCGGCGAGGGCTACGGGATCCTTCGTCGTGATCGTCACGAGACCGCCGCGCTCGGTGGGAGCGTACGCGTAGCGGATGGCCGCTCGTTTCTCCTTCATCACCGGCACGCCCGGCGGGACCTGGTCGTGGATCCGGAGCGGCAGCGCGAAGTCTCCCGCGGCGAACGACCGGGCCACGACCTGGAGGTGACTGCGGATCCGGTCGCGCTCGGCGACCCGGCCCGCGTCCTTCACCTCGAGGCGGATCGTGCCGCCGTCGGGAGCGAGGAGGAAATGGTGCTCGGCCGCCTCGTGGGGGACGCCGGTCGCGTGGTCGTGGCGCCGATCCACGTCGGCCCGGTGCTCCGGCGCCGCCGCGTGCGGACAGCCCGCTTGGTCTTGGGCGCCCGCCGCCAGCGCTCCGACCATCAGCAGGGCGAGCCCTCCCTCGATCATCTTCATGGCCGCTCCCTCTCGTGACCCGCCGGAGAGACTACGCCGCCGAACACGTTCGGGGGTCAAGCAAAAACTTGTGGGTGCCTCAGTTCGCCGTGTGCGCCCGCCAGTCGTCGGCGAGGAGATCGGCCACGAAGCGGTGGCCGTCCGGGCTCCAGTGGCTGTCTTCGGCCGCGTAGAGCAGCCGGCCGGCGGCGGCCGCCCGGCGCATCGGCTCGGTGAGGTCGAGTAGATCGATGCCGTTCTTCCGGCAGAAGTCCGCGAAGTCCTCGCGCAGCCGCCAGGGACGCCAGGAAGGGCAGGGGCTCTCGGGAGGGAAGCGGCAGTAGTCGCCGTAGACCCGGAACTTCGTGGGGATGAACACCACGAGGAGGCGGATCCCGCGGGCCTCGGCCTCGTCGCGACCCTGGAGGAACGCCATCTTCGTCTTCTCGAAGCGCTCGCCCTCGTAGGCGTCCCAGCGGAGGGCGGCGTCGGCGTAGAAGTAGAGCGAGCGGGCCTCGCCTCCCGCGAAGGGAAACCACCCGACGCTCGCCACCTCGTTGGGGAAGACCGGGTCGGCGAGCCGGCGCAGGAGATGGAAGGCGTTCAGGGAGAACGACGCCGCCGCGAAGCGCCGGAGGTCGGGAGTCCAGGAGACCGGAGACTCGAGGGTGTCGTGCGCCCGGTAGTAGGCGAGCGCGTCCTCGTACGCCGCGTCGTCGTAGAGGTCGTTGCCCTCGAAGAAGAACCACGCGAGCTCGCGCGGCTGCAGGTCCAAAGCGACCTTCTCGATCACCTTCAGCTCCTGCAGCGTGCCGTAGCCCGACTGCCCGAGGTTCGCGACCACCGCCCGGACCTTCCGCTCCAGCGCGACCGCCGCCGTCTCGTCGTCGGAGACGTAGGCGCCCTCCACGAACGAGTCGCCCACGAGCGCGACGTCCGCGCGCTGGAGCTCGCGGCGGTTGCGGAAGCCGCGGGCGTCCGTCGTGAAGACTTGCGGGCGCGGGGCGCGGATGGGGAGGTTGAAGACGCGCGCCATGTCGCTGCGCGGCTGGCCCATCCACACCTCGTGCGCGGGCCGGTGGTAGACGAGCTCGGGGTCCGAGACGAAGTCGGTGGCCGGGCCCTTCCACTCGCCGAGGGCTTCGCTCAGGACCTCCGCGTAGTCGAGGCGGTGGGCGAGAGCGGGGAGCTCGACGAGGACGAGGATCTCCAGGCCCACGAGCGTCGCGGCGATCGCGCGCACCGCGGTGGCGCGTCCCGATCCGTGCCAGAGGGCGACGCCGCACCAGGCGCTCGCCCAGGTGAGGGCGAGGCCGAGGCCGATCGCGACGTCCGTGAGCTGGATCGCCCACGGCCGCAGGTCGCGCGCGAGGCAGGCCGTGGCCCACCAGTAGAGGCCGACGAGGAGGACGAGGACGGCTATCGCGAGACGACGCCGGCGCGACCGGTCGGTCTCCGCCATCGGCCGCTCACTTCGGCGTGCAGGTCACGCCGGAGAGCGGGAAGCGCCGGCCCGTGCTCTCCTGCACGAGGACGCAGCTCTCTCCGCTCTTCACGAGACGGAAGTGCTCGGGCCGGCCTCTCTCGCGTCCGTCGAGGGGCCGGCCTTCGGCGTCGCGCGCCCGAGCCCGCTCGACGATGAGCGTCGTCTCGTGGACGAGCGCGTCCTCCGCGAGGGTGACCGGCGCGCGGTTGAGCGCTTCGCTCACGACGCGCCGCAGCTCCGCCCGGGTGTCCGGCCCGGGGTTCGCGACGACGGCGGGCGCGTCCTGCGCCGAGCGGGCGTGACCGGAGGCCAAGGCGAGCACTCCCGCGATCACCCCGAGGATGGACAAGGCGCGTCCCGCCCGTTCAGCGCCGGTAGATCCGGTTCTGGTGCCAGGGCGACTTGGGGACGAGGCCGTCGACGGGCGCCGCCGCCGCCTCGGCTCCGGGCGTGCCGGGAGCGAAGGACACGGCCGGACAGCCCTGGTTGGCGAGGTAGCCCAGCGCGGCCGACAGGCGCGCCTCGTTGGGGTCGCCGAGGCCGTGGGCGAAGTCGTCGCCCACGGAGCAGCCGGGGAGCGACACTCCGACGGGGCCCGTGGCGTTGGTTGGGGAGAAGCCGTCCGGGTAGTCGCCGAAGTTCTGCTGGTTCACGCCCTGGAACTCGATCGAGAAGTACGTGGTGCCGCAGTTGTCCTGGGGATAGAAGCCGTAGGGCTTCCCGCAGGTCGTGTTTCCGATCTCGATCACCGTTATGCCGACGCCGCGCAGCCCGTTGACGATCGACTCGCTCGCCGAGCACGTGCTCGAGCTCGTCAAGACCGCCACGCGCGGCAGGTTCACCGCGGGCAGCGGCTGGTCCCGCGCGCCGGAGAAGCCCTGCGACGTCGAGTGGAACGGCACGGGGGTCAGCGCATCGCCGGTGACGGGGTCCCGGTTCGGGTACTGGTCGTTGAAGATCGTCCGCTCGAACGTCCGGCCCGCCGTGGGGCCGGAGCCCGCGATCATGTAGGCGACCTCGCTCGCGATGTCGAGGTAGCCGCCGCCGTTGTAGCGGATGTCGAGGACGAGGTCGGTGATGCCGGCCGCCGCGAGGTCGCGGAAGGCGTTCACCAGGAGCTGCTCCGACGTGGCGATGTGGTCGTTGAAGAGGATGTAGCCCACGCGACTGCCGCCGCTCCGGATCGTCGAGACGTTCTGTACGGGCGTCTCCGTGACGTCGGCGGACACCATGGTGATGGTGCGGGGCGAGGAGGCGCCGAGGTCGCGGATCGAGAAGGTGTGGGAGGCGCCGGCCGCGGACGGGAACAAGCCCTCGTTGAGGGTGTTGACGCTCTGCGTGTCCGTCGCGTTGACGAGGTCGACGCCGTCCACGGTCAGCACCTCCGCCCCGCGGGCGAGGTGGACTCCCGGCGCGGTGGCCGGCGAGTTCGGCTGCGTGTACGCGACCACCGCCCGGCGCGGCGGCCTCGTGGAGATGAGGACCCACTGCGCGCCGTACCCGGCCTGGACACCGGACTGCGACAGGGAGATCCACTGCGCCGTCGGGTAGGTGAAGTGGAACTTGTCCTTGGGATTGCCGGAAGCCGTCGTGGCCGTGGTCTTGAGCAGGTTGAAGTAGTCGGGCGTCGAGTAGTTGGCCGGGTTCTGGTCCGGCACCTCGCGGTACCAGAGGTAAAGCTCGTGCGTCCAGGAGCGCAGGAAGTTGTTCTCGGCGACCGTCGAGCCCGCCTTGTCGGGATAGGGGCGACCCGTGCTGGGATCGTTGCCGGTGCGGGGGGTCGCGCACTGGTTGGCGAACGTATCGGATGTCGCGAAGGTGCCGGCAGTCCAGCCCCCCGAGTTGTCGCTGCTGTTGCCTCCGCACCCGATGGCGGGGAGCAGCACGAGGACGGCGAGCCAGTGACGCCGCGAGCTCACGAGATCACGGTATCACGACCGCGTGTAAAGCCGTGTAAAGACGATCGATGAACCAGTTCTGCCCCGGGCTCCGCGCTCTCAGGGCCACGGCACGCCGTAGGCGCGCGCGAGCAGCTTCGTCCCCGCCTCGACTCCCTGCCAGGACGGGCCCGCGGCCGGCGAGGGATTGAGCCTCGTCAGCATCCCCTTCACGCTGCTCGTCTGCGAGAGGAGCTGCTGGACCTCGGTGGCGGCGGGCCGGTCGTCCTTCACCCGCTCCCGCACGTCCTTCGTCGTGCGCTCGAGCTGCTGGATCGACGTCTTCAGCCGCTCGCGCGTCGCCTTGTCCACTGTCTTGTCCTTCTTGGCCGCCTTGTCCGCCTCGTCCTCGAGCTGCTTGACGGATCTCTCCATCTGCTCGACGCGGGAGGCGACCTCGCCGTCGTTGAGCCGCGCCGCCTGCGCGTCGATGCTCTCGACCGGCCAGGCGAGGCCGTAGGCGTCGGCGAGGTTCCCGAGCTTCGCTCCGAGCGCCGTCCACGCGCTGCTCGGCGTCTGGCTCGGGCGCCGGTTGTACCGCTCGACGTCGCTGCCGAGGCGGAGGAGGGCCAGGACCTCGGGGCTCGCCGCGTACTCCGGCTTGAAGCGGTCCTTCACGTCGTCGATCGCCTTCTCGAAGTTCTTGAGGAAGCTCTTGACGTCGATCGTGCGCTCGGGGGACGTGATCTTGGCGTCGTCGAGGTTGCGTTCCTCCAGGTGTCGAAGCCGCGGTCGATGTCCTCGATGAGCTTCTTCACCTGCTCGTCCGTCAGGCGCTCGGCGCGGGCGGACGTGAGCGGCGCGAAGAGGACGAGGCAGAGTGCGGCCGAGAGTCCTCGGAATGACATCGGACCTCCTGGAACAGGGGCGCGATCAGCAGGCCTCCTAGGCCGCATTCTAGGACACGCTCCGAGACGGATCGACCTCCGATATCCGTGTCGCACAACCGCCTGGAGGATTCGAGCAGGTCGAGGCGAAGAACGTGGCGGGCCGGGTAAACTTCGTCCTTCGCATGTCGACGGGTGTTCTGGCCGCGGGAGTCTGGCCAGCGGGGCGAGACGACGGCTCACGCTGAGTGCGTCCTTCTGCTCTCGCCGCCGGCGGCAAGCGCTCTCGACCCTGCGCGAAGCATCACGCAGTACCATCACTCCGCCTGGTCGTTCCGTGACGGCATGCCGCCGAAGACGACGGGGATCGCCCAGACGCCCGACGGCTTCGCCCTTCGTCGCGGCTGCTTTCCGGATGTGATGCAGAGGCCTGATAACGCATGACCGCCTCGCGATCAGCTCGGTTCTGCTCATTGGTGCTCCTGGCCGCGAGCCCGGCCTGGGCGCTCGATCCGAGCAAGCGGATCGCCCAGTCCGGGCACACATCCTGGCGGACCCGAGACGGATACTTCGGTGGCTTACATCTCACGAGCATCGCCCAGACTCGCGATGGCTTCCTGTGGATCGCCACGGACGGCGGCCTGTTCCGCTTCGATGGCGCGCGCTTCAGCCCGTGGTCGCCTCCTGACGGACAGCTGCTGCCGGCGACCTTCCGCGCTCGCTTCCGGCTCACAGCCGACCGGGATGGAGGGCTGTGGATCGGTGCCTTCGCGGGGTATCTGGCCCACTGGAAGGACGGGCGCCTCGTCAAGTACCCCGTCGGGGAGTGCGACGTCGAGTCCGTGCTCGAGGCGCGGGACGGTACCGTCTGGTTCGCTTGCAACGCCACCGGGAGGCCAGGAGCCTTGTGCCAGGTCCAGGGCTCAGGAGTGCAATGCCACGGGGAGTCCGAGGGACTCCAGAGTTCCGCGTTCACATCCCTGGCCGAGGACGACGCTGGAGACCTGTGGATTGGCGGCACCACGGCGCTCCTGCGCTGGACGCCGGCTGCGCACCGCGCCGTGCGGCTTCCAGGCCTGGCCCGGCTCGGTACGGAGCCCTCGCAAGGAGTGACGGCTCTTTTGTCCGCACCCGACGGCTCGATGTGGCTGGGCACGCTGGCGGCTGGAGTTCACGGGCTACAGCGTTTGGTGGGAGGAGCCCTCCAGCCCTTCGTGGCTACCGAATTGCAAGGCAGCTCTCTGACTGTCACCGCGCTCCAGTTCGACCACAATGGCGTACTGTGGGTCGGCACACTGAGTCAGGGCCTCTACCGCGTTCAAGGCGAAACGGTGGACCGGTTCGACAGCGCCGACGGGCTGTCGGCTGACAGAGTCGTGCAGATTCTTGAGGACCGCGAGGGAACGATCTGGGTCGCCACCGAAACAGGTGGTCTCGATAGGTTCCGCGACGTCGGCGTCGTGAGTTTCGGGGCGCGAGAAGGGCTCGGCACCAACGTTATCGATACGGTCGTCGCCTCGCGCGATGGGACGGTCTGGGCGGGCGGTGAGCAGGCCCTCGCCGCCATTCGCGGCGGCAGGGTTTCTTCCATCCGCGCGGGCCAGGGCCTTCCGGGCAGGCAGGTGACCTCGTTGCTCGAGGATCGTGCGGGCCGGCTGTGGGTTGGCATCGACGACCGCTTGACAATCCTCCGCGACGGCCGTTTCCGGCGCATCGACACTCCGGGGTTGGTCGTTGGCCTGGCCGACGACGTGGACGGCAGCGTCTGGGCCGAGATCGGGGGCTCACACCGGAGGCTGATCCGCATCCAGGAGGAGCGGGTCACCGAGGTCTTGCCGATGCCACGCATTCCTCTCGCCCGACGCATGGCGTCGGACCCCGAAGGCGGCGTCTGGCTGGGGCTGGCGAGCGGTGAGCTGGCTCGACTCCGTAGCGGCATGCTAGAGACTTTTTCTTTCGGCCACGACCCGAGTCGCGTCCCCGACGTCCTCACGATCGGGCAGATCATCGTCGGCCGGGACCGCTCGATCCTCGCGGCGGCGGCGTTCGGACTCATCGGTTGGCGCAACGGAACGAAACGGCTCCTCACCATGCGGAACGGCCTGCCTTGCGACAAGGCTACGGGACTCGTCGAGGACCGCAACGGTGGCCTGTGGCTTGCGACGGCGTGCGGGCTGCTCCGGCTCGCTCCCGAGGAGTTGGACCGGTGGTGGAAGGATCCGGACGTCCAGGTGCACCCCCGGGTCCTCGACGTCCTCGACGGCTGGCACCCGGGATTCGCTTTCTTCCAGGCAGCCGCCCGTTCTGCCGATGGGCGGTTGTGGTTCGCCAACGGGACAGTGCTCCAGATGGTCGACCCGGACCATCTGCCTCGAAACACGGTCGCGCCGCCGGTCCACATCGAGGACGTCGTCGCCGACGGCAGGAGCCTTCCGCCCTCGGCTGATCTCCGCCTGCCAGCGCTGACGCGCGATCTCCAGATCAGCTACACCGCGCTGAGCCTCGCCGCTCCCGAGAAGGTCCGCTTCCGATACCGGCTGGAGGGTCGCGACACGGGCTGGGCGGAGGCGGGAACCCGCCGCCAGGCCTTCTACAACGACCTCGGCCCTGGCGACTACCGGTTCCGGGTCATCGCGTGCAACAACGACGGGGTCTGGAACGAGCAGGGCGCGGCCCTGGCCTTCACCATCGCGCCCGCCTGGTACCAGACGAACGTGTTCCGAGCCCTTTGCGCAGTGGGAGGCGTCGTCGTGCTCTGGGCACTGCATCGACTCCGCCTGCGCCACGTAGAGGCTCGCTTTCAAGGCCTGATGAACGAGCGCCTCGCCGAACGCGAGCGGATCGCGCGCGCGCTGCACGACACGCTGCTCCAGGCCGTCACCGGCCTGCTGCTGAAGGTCCAGGCGGCGGCCAATCGACTTTCGGCGCAGGAGCCGGTGCGCCAGAGCCTCGAACAGGCGCTCGCCCGCGGCGATGAGATGCTGGCGGAGGGTCGGGATGCCGTACGCGGTCTGCGCAGCGAGGCCCCGGGGACGGAGAGTCTGGACGCAGCCTTGTCCGACGTGGCGGAGGCCGTGAACCGTGATGGCGCAACGGCGTACAACGTCACGGTGCTCGGCGCGGCGCGGCCGCTCCACCCGATCGTGCGGGAGGAGGTGTTCCAGATCGCGCGCGAGGCGCTGACGAACGCGTTCACCCACGCCCGCGCGGCGCGCGTGGAGCTGGAGATCGCTTACGGACGGAAAGCCTTCGAGCTGCGGGTACGGGACGACGGCGCGGGTATCGCCCCGGAGATCACCGCGTCGGGAAGGCCCGGGCACTGGGGGATGACGGGGATGCGCGAGCGCGCCGCGCGGATCGGTGGTCGGTTGAACGTCTGGAGCCGTGAGGGCGCGGGAACCGAGATCGAGCTGGCGGTTCGAGCGAAAGCCGCGTTCGCGGCACGCCGGCCAGGCATGGGTTGGGGCTTCTTCATGAAGGTGCTCCGAGGAAGGGGGCGCGGCTAGACGCCGATCTCGGGAGGGAATCGCTTCTCGCCCGCGTGCAACCTTCGAATCGCCTCGACCAGCTCCCTGCTTCTAGCCGCGGCCCTCACCCCCGGCCGTTGCGCGGGCCCGGATCTTCGCGTCGATGAAGTCCGGGTGGGGCACGTGCAGGAGCCCGGCGATCCGGCGGATCATATGCTCCTCGTCGGCGGTCTTCTCCGCGTCCGCGAAGGCCACGAGCCACAGCAGCTCCACGAGCCGCTTCTTGCGCTCGGCGTCCAGCTCGCGGTCCACGACCTCCGTGAGCTCGTAGACCGAGGCGGCCCCCCGCGAGGCCTCCCCGGCGAGGCGCACGAGCTCGTCCGTCTTCGCCGCCGGCAGGCCGAACGCGCTCTGCACGGCCGTGCGCATCACCGCGAGCTCCTCGGGCTTGACGTCCGCATCCGCGCGAACCACCTCGAACAGCAGCGCGGCGGCGGCGAGCCGGAGACCGTGCTCCCGCGTCTCGGGCTGCGCGGCCGCGAGGTCGGGCGCGACGCGCTCCTGGAACAGCCGGCGCAGCGAGCTCAGCATCCTGACCTAGCCCTTCTCGGAAACGTACGGCTGCCGCAGGTGGATCGGAGGCTTCCGGTGGCCGGCCTTCAGGTTGAGCAGCTCCACCCCCAGGGAGAACGCCATCGCGAAGTAGAGATAGCCCTTGGGAACGTGGTGGTCGAACCCGTCCGCGATCAGCATCACGCCGATCGCGAGGAGGAACGCGAGGGCCAGCATCTTGACGGTAGGGTGGCGGGACACGAAGACGCCGATGGGGCGGGCGAACGCCATCATCACCAGCACCGCCGCGACCACGGCCGCAATCATGATCCCGACCTCCTGGACCATCCCCACCGCCGTGATCACGGAGTCGAGAGAGAAGACGAGGTCGAGGACCACGATCTGGGCGAGCACCGCGGCGTAGGAAGCGGCGATTTTCGCCGACTTCTCCCCCTCGTCCCCCTCGAGCTTCTCGTGGATCTCGTGGGTGGACTTCGCGACCAGGAAGAGCCCGCCCACGACGAGGACGAGGTCGCGGCCGCTGAGCTCGGCCCGGATGAGGGGCACCGTGAACAGCGGCTCGGTGAGTCCCATGATCCAGGAGAGCGAGAGGAGCAGGAGGATCCTCATCACCATGGCCAGGCCGAGGCCGATGCGGTAGGCGCCGGCTTGCTGCGGAGACGGCAGCTTGCCCACGAGGATCGAGATGAAGACGATGTTGTCGATCCCGAGGACGATCTCGAGCGCGGCCAGCGTGAGGAAGGCGATCCAGACCTGGGGGTCGGCGATCCACTCCATTTAGGCTCTCCCGGGACTCGCGCCGACCCGCGCCGGCCGCGGCTCGAATGGTAGCAGCCGCGCTACTCGGCGACTCCCTTGTCCTTCAGGATCCGCCAGACCTTCTCGGGGGTGATCGGGATGTCGATGTGCTTGACCCCGAGGTGGGCGAGCGCGTCCACGACCGCGTTGACGATCGCGGGCGGCGCGCCCACCGTAGCCGACTCGCCCACGCCCTTGGCGCCTAACGGATGGTGGGGCGACGGGGTGACCGTGTGGTCGGTCTCCCACTTCGGCGTCTCCATGGCCGTGGGCACGAGGTAGTCGATGAAGCTCCCGCCCTGGACGTTGCCGTTCTCGTCGTAGCTGATCTCCTCGAGGAGCGCGGGGGCCATCCCCATCGTGAGGCCGCCGTGGATCTGGCCCTGCACGACCATGGGGTTGATGATGTTGCCGCAGTCGTCGATCGAGACGAACCGGCGGATCTTCACCTCGCCGGTGCCGCGGTCGATGTCCACGACGCACACGTACGACCCGAACGGGAACGTGAGGTTCGGCGGGTCGTAGTAGTTGACGGCCTCGAGGCCCGCCTCCATGCCCTGGGGGTGGTTCGTGTAGGCGGCGAGGGCGACGTCCTGGATCGTCTTCGACTTCTCGGGCGCGCCCTTGACCGAGAACTTCCCGGGCTCCCACACGAGGTCCTCTTCCGACACTTCCAGCAGGTACGCGGCGATCTTGCGGGCCTTGTCGCGGACTTTGCGGGCGGCGATGGCGGCGGCCGCGCCCGCGGTGGGGGTCGAGCGGCTCGCGTACGTGCCGAGCCCGTAGGGCGCCGTGTCCGTGTCTCCTTCCTCGACCTGGATGTGGGCGGCGGGGATGCCCAGCTCCTCCGCGATGATCTGCGCGTACGTCGTCTCGTGGGCCTGGCCCTGCGACTTCGTGCCGAAGCGGGCGAGCGCCTTGCCGGTCGGGTGCACGCGCAGCTCGCAGGAGTCGAACATCTTGATGCCGAGGATGTCGAAGTGCTTCGATGGGCCGGCGCCCACGATCTCGGTGAAGCTCGAGAGCCCGATGCCCATGAGCTCGCCCTTCTTCCTCTTCTCGGCCTGCTCCTTGCGGAGGTCCGCGTAGCCGATCTTCGCGAGCGCCTTCTCGAGCGCTCCGTGGTAGTCGCCGCTGTCGTACTCCCAGCCCAGCGCCGACTTGTAGGGGAACTTCTCCTTGGGGATGAAGTTCTTCCGCCGGATGTCCGCGGGGTCCATCTTGAGCTCCTGGGCGAGCATGTCCGTGATGCGCTCGATGGCGTGGACGGCCTCCGTGACCCGGAACGAGCAGCGGTAGGCGATCCCTCCCGGCGGCTTGTTCGTGTAGGCGCCGTCCACCTCCACGAAGGAGCTCTTGATGTCGTAGGAGCCGGTGCAGATGGAGAAGAGCCCGGCCGGGAACTTCGAGGGGTTGGCCGCGGCGTCCGCGTATCCGTGGTCCGCGAGCGTCTTGATGCGGAGCGCGGTCATGGTGCCGTCCTTCTTGGCCGCGATCTCGGCGTCGATGTGGTAGTCGCGGGCGAAGGAGTCGGCCTGGAGGTTCTCCATCCGGTCCTCGATCCACTTCACGGGCTTGCCGATCACCACGGACGCGGCCACCGCGATCACGTAGCCGGGGTAGACGGGCACCTTGCCGCCGAAGCCGCCGCCGATGTCTGGCGAGATGATCCGGATCTTCTCCTCGGAGAGCCCGACGTGGCCGGCCACGAGCGCGAAGACGGTGCGGATCGCGTGCGGAGCCTGGGTGGTCATCCAGACGGTGAGCTGCCCGGTCGCCTTGTCGAAGGAGGCGACGCAGCCGCAGGTCTCGATCGAGGCCACGTGGATGCGGGGGATGTAGATTCGCTGCTTGATCGTGACGTCGGCCGCCTTGAAGGCGGCTTCCGTGGCCGCCTTGTCCCCGACCTCCCAGTGGAAGATGTGGTTGTCCTTCTTGCCCGGCTTATCCGTCCGCAGCACGGGGGCGCCCGGCTCGAGCGCCTTCCAGGGATCGACGACGACAGGCAACGGGTCGTACTCCACCTGGACGGCGGCGACGCCGTCCGCGGCCGCGTAGCGGTCCGTGGCCACGACCGCCGCCACCTCCTGCGACTGGTACATGACCTTCTCGGTGGGCAGGACCATCTGGGTGTCCGACATGAGCGTGGGCATCCAGTGGAGCTTGAACTGGGCGAGCGTCTCTCCCGTGATCACGGCGAGGACGCCCGGCACCTTCAGGGCCGCCGCGGTGTCGATCTTCTTGATCTTCGCGTGCGCGTAGGGGCTGCGGACGATGTCCATGTGCAGCATGCCGGGCAGGACGACGTCGTCCACGTACTTGCCCTGGCCGCGGATGAAGCGCGGATCCTCCTTGCGCTTGATCGAGTGGCCCATGCCTCCGATCTCGGGGCTCGTCCGGGGAGTAGTGGCCATGGCGCCCTCCTACTGCTTGGCGGCCGCGTACTGCACGGCCTTGACGATGTTGACGTACCCGGTGCACCGGCAGAGGTTGCCGGAGATGGCCTGGCGGATCTCGCCCTCGCTCGGGCTCTTCTTCGCCTTGAGCAGCGCGTAGCCCGTGAGCATCATGCCCGGCGTGCAGTAGCCGCACTGCAGGCCGTGCTCCTGCCAGAAGCCTTCCTGGATGGGGTCGAGCTTGCCGTCCTTCTCCAGGCCCTCCACCGTCATCACCTCGCGCCCGTCCGCCTGCACCGCGAGCACGGTGCAGGACTTCACGGGCTTGCCGTCGAGGAGCACGGTGCAGGCCCCGCAGTGTGTCGTGTCGCAGCCGATGTGAGTGCCCGTCATCCGGAAGTCTTCACGGAGGAGGTGCACGAGAAGGAGCCGCGAGTCCACCTCGGCCTCGCGCGCAGCGCCGTTCACGGTGACCTTGATCTTGTGCCTGGCCATCTCTAGCGTCCTCCTGCCCGCTCGTACGCCTTCTTGAGCGCCCGCGCCGTGAGCACGCGCGCCATCTCCTTCTTGTACTCGGTCGTCCCCCGGCGGTCGGGCTCGGGCGACACCCCGTCCGCGGCGAGTCGCGCCGCTTCCGCGATCGCGTCCGCCATCTTGCCCTTCAAGTGCTGCTCGGCCTTCTCGGCCTTCACGGGCGTCATGCCCACGTTCGTGAGGCCGATGCCCGCGCGCTCGAAGGCGCCGCCCGCGTCGAGCACCACGAACGCCGCCGCTCCCGCGGTCGCGAAGTCGCCGACCTTCCGCTCGAGCTTCAAGTAGGCCCCGCCGCTCCGCGCCGGAGGCAAGGGAATGCGGATCTCGGTCAGGATCTCGTTCGGCTGGAGGGCGGTCGTGAACAGGCCCGTGAAGAAGTCGGAGACGGCGATCACGCGCTCTCCCTTCGGGCCGGTGGCCACGACCGAGGCGCCGAGGGCGAGCATCGTCGCCGGGTGGTCGTTGGCGGGATCGCCGTGGGCGAGGTTGCCGGCCAGCGTCGCGAGGTTCCGGACGAGGGGATCGGCGACGACGGAGGCCGTGTCCACGAGGATCGGGTACTTGTCCTGCACGAGCTTCGAGGCCTCGATGTCGGCCTCGCGCACGAGGGCTCCGATCTTTAGGAAGCCTGCATCTTCTCTTATGTAGTCGAGCCCGGGGATCCGCCCGATGTCCACGACGTGGCCGGGGGCGGCCAGGCGCAGCTTGAGAAGGGGCAGCAGGCTCTGGCCGCCGGAGAGGATCTTGGCCTCGTCGCCGAACTGCCCGAGGAGCTTGAGCGCGTCGGGCAGGGTCGTCGGGGCGTGGTAGTCGAACGATGGGGGAATCATCGACACCTCCCGCTTCTCGTCGAAGCAGCAGCCGGTAGAAAATAGAGCCGAGCCACGGTCAGGCAACGAGCTGCGGCAGCAGCCGCTCGAGCGAGCTCGCGTCGTAGACCGCCGCGAAGTGATCCACGAAGGGCAACGCCGCCTCCATGCCCCGCGCTTCCGGACGATACCTCGGATCGCGGAGCAGGGGGTTCAGCCACACGACCTTGCGGGCCTGGACCTTGATCTGCTGCATGGCCGCGCGCAGCCGCTCAGTGTCGCCGCGGTCGAGGCCGTCGCTGAGGACGACGACCACTGTGCGGCCGTCGATGGCGCCGGGGCGCGACGCGAAATCCGCGAGGCTCTCCCCGATGCGGGTCCCCCCGCCCCAATCGGGCACGCCCTCGGCCAGCAGCTCGAGGGTCAGCGCGATCTTCGCCGGCGTGACCCAGGGGGTGAGGCGGACGAGGGAGGTGTTGAAGGCGTAGACCTCCGTGCGCGGGGCGACGCGCTTGAGGGCGAGTGCCACGGCGAGGAGGAAGCTCGTGTGCGGCGTCATGGAGCCGCTCGTGTCGCAGAGAAAAGCGAGGCGGGGCACGGTCCTCGCCCGCCGGCGGCGAGCGAGGCGGACTGTCTCGCCAAGAGTGCGGATGGTTCCCTTGAGCGTGCGCCGCAGGTCCACGAACCCCCGGCTCGGGGACGGCACGAGACGGCGGCTCTCGAGAGTCGCCAGCCGTCTCGTCCACCTCGCGAGGATCCGTTCCAGCTCGACCATCGCGGCCGGCGAGCAGTCCGGAAGCTTCCCGCGACGATTGAGGGCTCGGGGGCTGAAGCCCGGCGCGTCTCCTTCGAGAGGGGTCTCGTCCTCGGCGAACGTGCTCCGCTCGGCATCCCAGCGAGGGAACTTTCCACCCCGCACTCCCTGGTCCCGTGTGGCCGCCACGACGTTCGAGACGGGACGGGGAAGGTCGCCGCCGGCCCAGATGGCGAGGAAGTACTTGTCGAACAGGTGCCAGGAATCGTGCGGGATCTTCAAGGCGATGCGCAGAGCGCGACGCACTTCGCCGATGTCCGCGACGTCGACGTGCGCGAGCGCCCGTGCGGCGTCGATCTCGTCGCTCAGGCACACGTCCAGCTCCGCATCGCGCAGGGCACGACCAAGACGCGCGACGCGGTGCGCCGTCGTCATGCGGCTCCTTCCCGTGCCTGCGCGACGAGAGTCTCGAGGGCGCCTCCGTCGAGGTCGGCGAGATCGCGGCGGTCCTTGAGCAGGCAGCCCAGCGTCTGCTCGACCACCTCCGGCTCGAGGTGGTCCACCTGCAGGCGGACGAGGGCCTGCGTCCAGTCCAGCGTCTCCGCGACTCCCGGCGGCTTCACGAGCGGGCGCTCGCGCAGGGCCTGGACGAACCGGCCGGCCTCCGCCGCGAGGCCCTCGCCGGTTTCGGGAACCTTCCGGCGGATGATCCGCACCTCCTTCTCGAGGCTGGGATGCTCGATGTAGAGGTAGAGGCACCGCCGGCGCAGCGCGTCTCCGATCTCGCGCGTGTGGTTGGAGGTCAGGATCACGTGGGGAGGGTGCGCGGCCCGGATCGTGCCGAGCTCGGGGATCGAGACCTGGAACTCCGAGAGCAGCTCGAGGAGGAAGGCCTCGAAGCCGTCGTCCGCGCGGTCCACCTCGTCGACGAGCAGGACAGGAGCCGACGGCCGCGTGAGGGCCCGCAGGAGCGGCCGTTCCAGGAGGTAGTCGCGCGAGAAGATCGAGGCCTCGAGCGCGTCTGCGCTCGCGCCTGTTCCCTCCGCCGCCTTCATGTGCAGGAGCTGGCGCGGGTAGTTCCACTCGTAGAGCGCGGTCTGGACGTCGATCCCTTCGTAGCACTGCAGGCGGATGAGCTCGGCCCCGAGGATGCGGGAGAGCACCTTCGCGACCTCGGTCTTGCCCACTCCGGCGTCGCCCTCGATGAGCAGCGGCTTGCGCATCTCCACCGCGAGGTGGAGGGCGGTCGCGATCGCCGGGTCGGCGACGTAGCCCTCGCGCTCCATCCGCTCCTCGACGGCGCGGATCTCGGGCCTCACCCCTCGCGCTCCGCCGCCCCCACGTAGCGCTCCGCCTGCGAAAGGAACTTCTCGCGGCACCCGGCGCAGCAGAAGTAGAACGTCCGTCCCTGGTGCTCCGCGGTGTGCTTCGCCGCCGCCGTGGCCACGGACATCCCGCACACGGGATCGGTGGCCGTCTCCGCCGCCGCCATCGGAAGGGAGACGCGGAGCGGCTTGCGGCTGAGGCGCCGGCCTTCGACGATCTGCGCGAGGATGCTGACGGCGATCTCCTCGCCGCCCTGGGCGCCGATGCGGAGGCCCGCGGGCAGCCGCAGCCGCTCGAGGAGCGCGCGGCGCTCGCCCGTCACCTTCTTTTCGAGGAACTCGCGCAGCTCGTCCCCGCGCTTCGCGCTGGAGACGACGCCCACGTAGGCGGGGCCGTGATCGAGCGCGCCCAGGATCGCTTCCTCGTCCCACTCGCCGTGGGTGGCCACGACCGCGAACGTCTCCGTGCCGCGGGAGGCGGGAGGGACGGCCCCGGTCTCGGTGAAGACGGCCTCCGCCTCGGGGAACGTGGAACGGTCGCCCGCGGGGTCGACGGCCACCACGCGGTAGCCCATCGCGGAACCGAGACGCACGAGCGCGCGGGCGGTGGGGGTGAGGCC
The DNA here is from genome assembly GCA_046726955.1 of Acidobacteriota bacterium. Lineage (GTDB taxonomy): Bacteria > Acidobacteriota > Vicinamibacteria > Fen-336 > Fen-336 > CAVPGH01. The sequence continues at coordinate 180 of JBKPBQ010000624.1, read as the reverse complement.
GTAGACGAGCAGCCGGGGCGGCGGCAGCACGGGCTGGATGTGGATCTCCACGCTTCCTCCGCTGTGGCACGTCATGGGAAAGATGGCGGCCCCGGGGTGGGCGGGGTCCTGGGGATCGGGGGAGAGGACGATGAAGCGGGGGTGCGCGTCCGCGATGGCGAGCCGGGCCTGCTCCACCAC
>JBKPBQ010000623.1:0-26712 GCA_046726955.1 Acidobacteriota bacterium | reverse complement strand
GTACGAGAACGCCGGCGGGTACAAGACGCTCCAGAAGAACCTCCAGCAGAAGCCCGAGGACATCATCGATCAGCTCAAGAAGAGCGGGCTGCGCGGCCGTGGAGGCGCGGGCTTCCCGACCGGCCTCAAGTGGAGCTTCCTCCCCAAGGACAGCCCGAAGCCGCGCTACCTCTGCGTGAACGCCGACGAGAGCGAGCCCGGAACGTACAAGGACCGGGTCATCATCGAGAACGACCCCCACCAGCTCATCGAGGCGACGGTCCTCTCCGCGCACGGCATCAAGTGCACGCTCGCCTTCATCTACATCCGGGGCGAGTTCCACGAGGGCTACCGCACGCTCGCCAAGGCGCTCGAGGAGGCCAAAGCCGCCGGCTACGTGGGCAAGAACATCCTGGGCACGGGGGTCGACGTGGACATCGTGATCCACCGCGGCGCCGGATCCTACGAGTGCGGCGAGGAGACGGCCCTCATCGAGAGCCTGGAGGGCAAGCGCGGCCAGCCGCGGCTGAAGCCGCCCTTCCCCGCGAACGTCGGCGTCTACGGCTGCCCGACCATCGTCAACAACGTGGAGACGCTCTGCAACGTGGCCCTCGTGCTCGACCGCGGGCCGGAGTGGTTCGCCTCCTACGGCACCGAGAAGAACGGCGGGCCCAAGCTCTACTCGATCAGCGGCGACGTGGCGCGCCCCGGCAGCTACGAGGCGCCGATGGGCAAGATCACGCTGCGCCAGCTCATCTACGACTACGCGGGAGGGATGAAGCCGGGAAGGAAGCTCAAGGCCGTCATCCCCGGCGGCTCCTCGACGCCCGTGCTCCGCGCCGACGAGATCGACGTCCCCCTGGACTTCGACAGCATCGCCAAGGCGGGAAGCATGCTGGGCTCCGCGGGCACGATCGTGATCGACGACTCGCGGAGCATGGTCGCGGTGGCGAGGAACCTCACCTACTTCTACAAGCACGAGTCCTGCGGCAAGTGCACGCCTTGCCGGGAAGGCACGGGCTGGATGCTGCGCCTGCTCGAGCGACTGGAGGCGGGAGGCGGCAACGAGAGCGACCTCGACCTCCTGGCCAAGATCTGCGACTCGATCGCGGGCAAGACGGTCTGCCCGTTCGGGGACGCCGCGATCGCCCCCGCGCTCAGCACGATGGCGAAGTTCCGCGACGAGTACGAGTACTACATCCGCGAGAAGGGGAGCTGGAAGCGCGCGGGGGAGACGTTCGAGGAAGCGCTCCGGCGCGCTCCCGCGGGAGCCGCCCGCTGATGGAGCCCCTTCCGCTCTGGCAGGACTTCGCGGCGTCGGCGGCGAAGGCGGTCGTGATCTTCGGCGCGAACTTCCTGCTCTTCGTGAACATGACGTGGGCGGAGCGCCGGGTGCTCGCGTTCATGCAGTACCGGCTGGGCCCCAACCGCGTGGGCCCCTTCGGCATCCTCCAGCCCTGGGCGGACGCCATCAAGCTCCTCTTCAAGGAAGAGGTAATGCCGGCGGCCGCGAACAAGTGGGCCTTCCTCGCCGCCCCCGTTCTCGCGATAGCAGCCGCCTTCCTCTCGCTGGCCGTCATCCCCTACGGCCCGCCCTTCATGCTCTTCGGGCGGGAGTGGCAGCTCCAGGTCGCGGACCTCGGGGTGGGGATCCTGTACATCTTCGCGATCACGTCGCTCGGAGTGTACGGCGTCGTGCTCGCGGGCTGGTCCGCCAACAACAAGTTCACGCTGCTCGGAGGCCTGCGCTCCTCGGCCCAGATGTTCTCCTACGAGCTGGCGCTCGGGCTCTCCTGGGTGGGGATCATCATGACGGCCGGCTCCTTCCGGATCGCGGACATCGTCAACCGCCAGGGGGGCTGGTTCTTGCACTGGAACGCGTTCGTGCAGTTCCCCGCGTTCGTCGTGTACTCCATCGCCGCCTGCGCCGAGGTGAGCCGGATTCCCTTCGACCTTCCGGAGGGAGAGACCGAGCTCGTGGCCGGGTTCCACACCGAGTACTCCTCGATGAGCTTCGGCCTGATGCAGATCGCCGAGTACATCAACATGATCACGGTCTCGGTTCTCGCCACGAACCTCTTCCTGGGAGGCTGGAACTCCGGGCTGCCCTTCCTCCCTTCGAGCGCACCCTGGGGCTTCCTCTGGTTCGTGCTCAAGGTCGGCTTCGTGCTCTTCGTCTTCATCTGGCTGCGAGGGACGCTGCCGCGCTTCCGGTACGACCAGCTCATGGGCTTCGGCTGGAAGGTCCTGATCCCGGTGGCCACGGGCTGGATCCTCGTCGTCTCGGCCTACGTCGCCTTCTTCGCGAAGCGATGATCCCGCCCGGCCTGCTGGACACCGCGCTCTTCTGGTTCTTCGCGGCCATCGCCGTCGCCTCCGCGCTCGTCGTGATCCTGCAGAGAAGCCCGCTCTACTCCGCCCTCGGCCTCATCATCACCCTCTGCTCGCTCTCCGCGATCTACGGCCTCCTCGGCTCGCCCTTCATCGCGGTGCTGCAGATCGTGGTCTACGCGGGCGCGGTCATGGTCCTCTTCCTGTTCGTGCTCATGCTCCTGAACGTGAAGCGCGAGAGCTACGAAGGCGGACAGGGCGCCTTCAAGGCGGTGGCATTCGTCCTCACCGCCCTCCTCGTGGTGCAGGTGGGGACGGTGGTCGTGCGCTCGGGCCCCCGTTCCCCCTCCACGGCGTTCGACGCCTCCACGTACCGGATGGCGCAGGTGCTCTTCTCGCCGTACTTCCTCTACGTTTTCGAGGCGACCTCGATCCTGATCCTCGCCGCGCTCGTGGGCGCGGTGGTCCTCGCCCGGAAGGAACCGTGAGCGGCCCCGCCTTCCTCGATCCCGCGCTCCTCCTGAGCCTCGTGCTGTTCGCGCTGGGCGCCCTCGGCGTCTTCCTCCGCCGCAACGTGATCACGATCTTCATGTGCGTGGAGCTGATGCTGAATGCGGTCAACCTCGCGTTCGTGACCTTCAGCCGGGCCCACGGCACGCTCGACGGCCAGGTGCTCGTCTTCTTCGTGATGGTGGTGGCGGCGGCGGAGGCGTCGGTGGGGCTCGCCATCGTCATCGCCCTCCAGCGCCACCGCGACACGCTCGACACGGACGCCTTCAGCCTCATGAAGTGGTAGCGATGTTCGAAGACCGCGTCCTCCAGATCGTGCCCACGGCCATCCTGCTCCTTCCCCTCGCGGGATTCGTGGTGCTCGCGCTCCTCGGCGACTGGATCAACCGCGACAAGGAGCAGCTGGGGGCGGGCATCCTCGCCTGCCTGACCGTCCTCACCTCGTTCGGCCTGTCCTGCTGGAGCGTGATCCGCCTCTTCGGCCTCGTGGGGGGATTCGAGAGCGGCCTGCGCTTCTTCCAGCCCTATCTCGGGATCGAGTGGATCGACGCGGGCGGCTTCCGCGTCCCCTACAGCCTGCTCCTCGACCCGCTCTCCGCGGTGATGATCCTCGTCGTCACCGGCGTGGGCTCGCTCATCCACATCTACTCGCTCGGCTACATGGCCCACGACGAGGACCAGGTCCGCTACTTCTCGTACCTGAACCTCTTCACGTTCTTCATGCTGCTGCTCGTCCTCGGCGGCAACCTCCCGCTCATGTTCGTGGGCTGGGAAGGTGTCGGGCTCTGCTCCTACCTGCTCATCGGCTTCTGGTACAAGAAGGACAGCGCGTCCGCGGCGGGCATGAAGGCGTTCGTCGTGAACCGGGTGGGCGACGTCGGGCTCATCCTGGGCATGGTCTTCATGTTCCACGCCTTCGGCACCCTCGACCTCGTGGACATCGCCGACAACGCGGGGGCTTTGCCCCACGAGGCCTTCTGGGAGTTCGGGCCGGCCACCATCGCGGCCCTCCTCCTCTTCGTGGGGGCGACGGGCAAGAGCGCGCAGATCCCGCTCCACGTGTGGCTGCCCGACGCGATGGAAGGCCCGACGCCCGTCTCCGCGCTCATCCACGCCGCGACCATGGTCACGGCCGGCGTCTACATGGTGGCGCGGCTCGCCCCGCTCTACCACGTCTCCGACACCGCGATGACGACGGTGGCCGCGGTGGGAGCGGTCACCGCGCTCATGGCCGCCACCGTCGCCCTCGTGCAGACCGACATCAAGCGCGTGCTCGCCTACTCGACGGTGAGCCAGCTCGGCTACATGTTCCTCGCCTGCGGCGTGGGCGCGTTCGGGGTCGGCGTCTTCCACCTCTTCACGCACGCCTTCTTCAAGGCGCTGCTCTTCCTCGGCTCCGGCTCGGTGATCCACGCGATGTCGGGCGAGCAGGACATGCGGCGGATGGGCGGCCTGCGGACGAGGATCCAGTGGACGTTCTTGACCTTCGTCGTGGGGACGCTCGCGATCGCGGGCATCCCGCCCCTCTCCGGCTTCTACAGCAAGGACGAGATCCTCGCGGGCACGCTCCACGCGGGCCAGCCCGTGCTCTTCGCGATCGCTCTCTTCACGGCGCTCCTCACCGCCTTCTACATGTCGCGGCTCGTCTTCCTGACCTTCTACGGCTCGTTCCGGGGGAGCCACGAGGCCGAGCACCATCTCCACGAGTCGCCGTGGACGATGCTCGTGCCGCTCATCGTTCTCGCCGTGGGATCCGCGGTCGTGGGACGCTTTCCGGTGCCCGAGCTCGTCCATCCTGTCTTCCGCCTGCCCTGGGTGGACGAGCCGCACATCTCGTGGCTGCCCTGGCTCGCCTCGGGCGCGGCCCTCCTCGGGATCCTCCTCGCCTACCTCTTCTACGTGCGCAGCCCCGAGCTGCCGGGGCGGATCAGCACGGCATTCGCCGGCTTCCGCCGCGTGCTCGAGGGCAAGTACTACTGGGACGAGCTCTACAACGGCTTCGTCCGGGGGCCGGTGGTGAAGGGCAGCGAGAGCGTCCTCTGGAAGTGGTTCGACGCGGGGCTCATCGACGGGGCGGTGAACGGCAGCGCCGCCCTCGCGAGCGACCTCGCGGAGCGGGTGCGGGTCGTGCAGTCCGGCTACGTGCGGGCCTACGCGCTCCTGATCCTCGCGGGGGCGGTGGCCGTCTTCGGGTACCTGCTCTGGCTATGAAGCTCCTCGACGGCCGGCTCCTCTCCGTGCTCGTCCTCCTTCCCGCGGTGGGGGCGGCGCTCGTCGCGCTCACCCAGCGCCGGTCGGAGACGCTGCAGAAGTGGCTGGGGCTTGCGGTCTCGTCCACGGTCTTCCTGCTCTCGCTCGTCCTCGTGCGCGACTTCCGCGGGATGGCGGAGATGCAGTTCGTGGAGCGGCGCCCCTGGATCCCGGCATGGGGGATCTCCTACCACCTCGGGGTGGACGGGCTGTCGCTTTGGCTCGTGATCCTCACGACGTTCCTGACCCCGCTGTGCCTCCTCGGCTCCTGGACCTCGATCCACAAGCGCGTGCGCGAGTTCGTGGCCTTCATGCTGCTGCTGGAGGCGGGGATGCTCGGAGTCTTCGTGGCCCTCGACCTCTTCCTCTTCTACGTGTTCTGGGAAGCCATGCTCATCCCCATGTACTTCCTCATCGGGATCTGGGGGTACGACCGGCGCATCTACGCCGCGGTGAAGTTCTTCCTCTACACGTTCGCGGGCAGCGTGCTCATGCTCGTGGCCTTCCTGGTGCTCTACCGCACGGCGGGCCGCAACAGCTTCGACATCCCCGAGCTCGTCACGGCGCCGGTCGATCCCGCGCTCCAGACCTGGCTCTTCCTCGCCTGCGCGCTCGCCTTCGCGATCAAGGTGCCGATGTGGCCGTTCCACACCTGGCTCCCCGACGCGCACGTCGAGGCGCCTACCGCGGGCTCGGTGATCCTCGCGGGCGTCCTCCTGAAGATGGGCGGCTACGGCTTCCTGCGCCTCGCCATCCCGCTCTTCCCGGACGCGGCTCACCGCTTCGCCCCGGTGATCGGTACGCTGGCGGTGGTGGGGATCGTCTACGGCGCCCTCGTCTCTCTCGTCCAGCCCGACCTCAAGAAGCTCGTGGCCTACTCGTCCGTCTCCCACCTCGGCTTCGTGATGCTCGGGATCGCGGCCATGACCACGACCTCCGTGGTGGGCTCCGTCTACCAGATGCTCAACCACGGGATCTCGACGGGCGCGCTCTTCTTCCTGGTGGGGATGCTGTACGAGAGGCGCCACACCCGGACGATCGCGGAGTTCGGCGGACTGCGCGCGATCATCCCCTGGTACTCCGCGATCTTCCTCATGATCAGCCTGTCGTCGATCGCGGTGCCCGGCTTCAACGGCTTCGTCGGCGAGTTCCTGATCCTCGTGGGCTCGTGGCCCTTCGACCGGCGGCTCGTCGTCGTCGCCGCCCTGGGCGTGATCCTGGCCGCGGGCTACATGCTGTGGATGGTCAAGCGCGTCTTCTACGGCGAGGTCAAGAACCCGGAGAACGAGGGCCTGCCCGACCTGTCGCTGCGCGAGGCGGCGGTCCTCGTCCCCCTCGTGGCCCTCGCGCTCTTCATGGGCGTGGCGAGCCCGTACTTCACGCGCAAGATCGAGCCCGCGGCGAGCGAGCTGGTGCGCGCGGCGAGGCCCTCCCCCCCGCGCGCGCCGTCCATCGGGGTGGCGCAAGTCACTCCCGCGGCGGAGGGACGGCCGTGACGGCGATCGTGGACCTCCGACCGCTGATCCCCGCCATGCTCGTGGCCCTCACCGGCCTCGCCGTGCTCCTCGCCCAGGCGTTCACGCCCCCGGGACGGACGGCACCCTCCGCGCGCCTCTCGCTCGTCGGGCTCGCGGGGGCGCTCGTGTCCGTGGGCCTCCTCGCGCAGGGTCCCGGCCGCGGGGCCACCACGGGAGGCACGGTGGCCGCCGACGATTTCGCGATCTTCTTCCACGTGCTCCTGCTCTCGATCGCGATCGTCGCCGTCCTGCTCTCGCCGTCGTACCTCCGCGCGAACGGCCTGGAGCGGGGCGAGTACTACGCGCTCGTCCTCTTCTCCGTCGTGGGCATGCTCGGCCTCGTGGCCACGCGCGAGCTCGTCTCCATGTTCGTCGCCCTCGAGATCATGTCGATAGCGCTCTACGGCCTCGCCGGGATGCGGCGGTCGCGGGTGGAGAGCCAGGAGTCCGCGCTCAAGTACTTCGTGACCGGCTCCTTCTCCTCCGCGTTCTTTCTCTACGGCGTCGCCCTGCTCTACGGAGCGACCGGCAGCACCGCCCTCGACCGCATCGCCTCCGCGCTCAGCGCGATGCCCAAGGGCGGGCCGTCGCTCGCGCTGCTGGGAACGGGGATGCTGCTCGTCGGCTTCGGCTTCAAGGTGGCGAGCGTGCCCTTCCACATGTGGGCACCCGACGTTTACGAGGGCGCCCCCACCACCGTCACCGCCCTCATGGCCGCGGGGGTGAAGGCGGCCGCGTTCGGCGCGCTCCTGCGCGTCTTCCTGAGCGCGCTTCCCGCGGTGGCCCACGATTGGCAGCACGCGGTGGCCGCGCTCGCCATCGCCACCATGGTCGTGGGAAACCTGGCCGCCCTCGCCCAGACGAACCTGAAGCGGATGCTCGCCTACTCCTCGGTGGCCCACGCCGGCTACGTCCTGACCGCGCTCGTGGCCGCGCCCACGGTGGCCGTCGAGGCCGTGCTCTTCTACCTCGTCGCCTACGCCGCGGTGAACCTCGGCGGCTTCGGCGCTTTCTCCGCGCTGTCGCGGGACGGGCGGGAGCCCCTCGCGCTCACCGACCTCGCGGGGCTCAGCGAGCGGCATCCGGTCGTCGCCGCCGCACTCACGCTCTTCCTGGTCTCGCTCGCCGGCGTCCCCGTCTCCGCCGGGTTCGTGGGCAAGTTCTACCTCTTCGGGGCGGCGGTCTCCGCCGGACGGTCGGGCGTCGTGCTCGCCGTGGTGGGCGTCGTGATGAGCGTCGTCTCCGCCTATTACTACCTGCGTCTGGTGGTCGCGATGTACATGCGCGATCCTCTGGGCGACGACGAGTGGGGACGCGTGGCGCCCGGCTCCGCTCTCGCCCTCGCGGTCTCGGTGGCCGTCGTGCTCGTCCTCGGCGTCTATCCCGCGCCCGTCCTCGCCCTCGCCCGCCAGGCCGCGAAATCGCTCCTCTAGCAGGGTATCCGCGTGCGTCAGGTCTTACGGGAGTGGTTCCTCGCGGCGCTCGTCGTCGTGATGTCGCCACCCGCGTGGGCGGCCGTTCCCGCGGGCTTCGTGGACGAGGTGGTCGCCGCTCCCGGCGGCAGCATCACCGGCTTCGCCTTCACGCCGGACGGCCGGCTCCTCGTCACGCGCCAGGACGGCCGGCTCCTCGTCTACCCGTACCTCCCGACGCCGGCGCTGCAGCTGCCGGAATGCTCCGGCTCCGAGCGCGGCCTGCTCGGCGTCGCCGTCGACCCCGCGTTCGCGAGCAATCGCTTCATCTACCTCTACTACACGTTCCCCAAGGGCGCCGGCTGCCCGACCCTCAGCCCGAGCGTCGTCAACCGCGTCTCGAGATTCGTCCTCTCCGACGCGAACGTGGCGGATCCGGCGAGCGAGAAGGTCCTGATCGACGAGATCCCGTCCTGGGCCGGCAACCACAACGGCGGGGACTTGCAGTTCGGGCCCGACGGCTTCCTCTACGTGAGCGTGGGCGACGGCGGCTGCGACTACGCGGGAGACAGCGGCTGCGGGGGGGCGAACGACGTCGCGCGCGACCAGAACGTGCTGCTCGGCAAGATCCTGCGGATCGCGCCCGCGGGGGCGACGCCGGCGCAGCGCATCCCGGCCACGAACCCGTTCCGCGGCCCGGACTCCGAGCCGTGCGCGCTGGCCGGCCGCACGACCACTCCCGGAAAGCTCCGCTGCCAGGAGACCTTCGCCTGGGGGCTCCGCAACCCCTTCCGCATCGCCTTCGACCCGGCCTCCCCGGCCGGCCGCTTCTTCATCAACGACGTCGGCCAGGACCTCTGGGAGGAGATCGACGAGGGCGCGGCCGGCGCCGACTACGGGTGGAACTGCCGCGAGGGCGCGCACACCAACAGCACGACCGGAAAGTGCGCGGGGCTTCCTCCCTCCGCCTTCCGCGATCCCATCCTCGAGTACGGCCACGGCTCGGGCTGCGAGGCCATCACCGGAGGGGCCTTCGTGCCCGCGGGTGCGTGGCCGGCCACGTACGACGGCAGCTACCTCTTCGCGGACTACGTCTGCAGCAGGATCTTCCGCCGCGCGCCCGACGGGTCGTCGTCCACCTTCGCGACGCTCGCCGGCGGAGTGACCGCGCTCGTCTTCGGACCGCCGGGGGCCGACGACCGGCTCTTCTACGCGACGCACGACGGGCAGATCCGCCGGATCCGGTTCGGCCGCGACCGCCACGGCCCCCCGCTCTCCTGGAACGGCGACTCGCAGCCGGACCTCGTCTGGCAGGACACGACCGCCGGCTTCCTCGCCGCCTGGTTCATGAGCGGCTCTGCGGCCACCTCCGCCGTCCTGCTCACCCCGTCCCAGGTCCCCACCAGCTGGCGGATCGTCGGGGCCGGGGACTTCAACGGCGACGGCAGGCCCGACCTCGTCTGGCAGGACGCCGCCTCGGGCGTCGCGGTCGTCTGGTACATGAACGGCACGACGGCGATCGGCGCGGACGTGCTCTCGCTGCCGAGCGGCCTCGGAGTCGCGGGAGTCGGCGACTTCGACCGCGACGGCGCGGCGGACCTCGTCGTTCGCGAGCCGACGAGCGGCGGCCTGTGGATCCTGTATATGAGCGGAGCCATTCCCACGCGAGCGTCCTTCCTGGGTGTCGCACCCGCGAGCTGGTCGCTCGCCGGTGTCGCGGACTTCGACGGGGACGGCGCGCCCGATCTCGTGTGGCAGGACGCGGCCAGCGGCGTCGTCGGCGTCTCGTACCTCGACGAGGGATCGGTCGTCGCCTTCCTGCCGTTCCGCCCCGCGCAAGTCCCCGCGAGCTGGCGCCTCGCGGGTGTCGCGGACGTGAACGGCGACGGCCGGCCCGACGTCCTCTGGCAGGAGAGGACGACGGGTGCCCTGGCCGTCTGGTACATGAGCGGCCTCGCCGCCACGAGCACCGCGCCGCTCAGCCCCCCCGAGGTCGATCCGCGCTGGCAGATCGTCCTGCCGCGATAGCCGGGATCCCGCGCGTTCAGGAGACCGCGGGCTCGAGGAGCTGGATCGTGCGGGCGGAGGCGTCGATCTCCGCGTGCACGCCGATCGGGAGCGTGAGCTGGCGGTCGGTGTGGCCGATGGGCGCCCCCCACCACGCGGGAACTCCGAGCGGTGCAATCTGCTCGTCGAGGACCCTCTGCAGCGTGAGCGACTCGTCGGCCATCGGCGGCGCGCACCGCGTGCAATCGCCGAAGACGAGGCCGTGCGCGCGCCGCAGCACGCCCGAGAGCTCGAGCTGGGTCAGCCGGCGCGACACCTCGGATATCGGCTCGCGGACCTCTTCGAGGAACAGGATGAGGTCCCGCCCGCGGTCGAGGTAGGGCGAGCCCACCATCGACGAGACGACCGTGAGGTTGCCGCCGAGAAGCCGCCCGCGGGCCCGGCCGGGGACGATGGGCTCGGGCCGCGGACCCGGGCCCGCCGCCTCGCCTTCGCTCGAGTCTCCGAGGCGCGCCGCGGCGCCGTCGAAGAGCACGCGCCGAAGCTGCGCGACCGTGAAGGGGACGAACGGCGAGATGCCCATCGGGCCGTGGAACGTGACGAGCCCGGTGCGCGCCTGGATTCCCAGGAGGAGCGCGCTCACGTCGCTGAAGCCGATCACGACCTTGGGATTGCGGCGGATGAGGCCGTAGTCGAGGTGGGGAAGGAGGCGCGCGGAGCCCCAGCCCCCGCGCACGGGCACGAGCGCTTTCACGCTCGGATCGGCGAAGACTCCGAGGAGCTCGCGCGCCCGCTCCTCGTCGCTCGCGGCGCTGCCGAGGCGGGCCGCGCAGCGCACGCGGAGGTCGAGCGCTTCGAGGGCGGAGCACACGACGCGCACGTCCTCGGCGCTCAGGGGCAGGCTGACTGGATTGATCACAGCGGCGGTGTCGCCGGGACGGAGCCGCGGCGGCTTCAGGACCGCGAGGCGTTTCGGATCGGGAAGGACGCGGCTGGGCACGACCAGCGAGGCGAAGCTCGCCGCGCCCCCCAGGAGAAACGCGCGACGGTCTGGCGCCAAACGCCTTCGTCCTCGGGCCGCGCGATCATGCGGCCCCGCCGGCGCAAAAAAGAGCAACCGGCGTGCCACGAACTTTCAGGCCCGTTTCAGGGCCTTTAGGCCGTTTCCTATGTCGTTCGTGGCCGAAGACCGGCCTCGATCAGGCGGCGCGCGGCCCCCGCAGCACTCGCGCCGGCAGCAGGATGACGGCGCGGACGAGCTCCAGGACGCCAGTGACCGCTATCCCGACGAGCCGGAACGGGAGGAGAAGGATCCAGACGAACGGGTAGAGCACGAGCGCCAGGAGCGCGAGCGGCCAGCACACGACGAAGAGCAGGCACCAGAGCAGGAACTTGGTCATTCCCCTTTCACTCCTCTATACCGCTAAACGCACGAGCCGCCGCCGAGGTTCCTAGCCGAGCACGAGGGCGAGGACGTCCGGATCGACACCGATGCCGTGGAGGTAGGTCCGCCAGTGCACCTGGGGACTGGGGGCGATCCCGCTGTCGCCGCTCGTGCCGATGCGCTCGCCCGCCTGCACGCGGTCGCCGAGCCTCACGGCGATCTCCTGCAGGTGGAAGAGCGCGCTCACGACGCCCTGTCCGTGGTCGATCACGATCGTGTTGCCGGCGAGCGTCAGCGAGCCGGCGAAGAGCACGGTGCCTCCGGCGGGCGCGTTCACAGGCGTGCCCGTGGGCACCTCGAAGTCGCGTCCGCGGTGTCCTTCGCCGTAGAGGCTGTCGAGCATGGACTCGACGGGCGAGCCTCCGAGCCACGTCTGCGGGCTGCCGAAGCCGACGCCGGGGACGATCGTCACCGGCGGGCGCAGGGCGCCCGGGACTTCCACGCTCTCGCTGCGGACGAGCGACAGCAGGTAGCGGCCGTCCCGGACGACCGTCGGCTGCTTCAGGAGCGCCCGTTTTCCCTCGGGGATGACGACGGTGCGCGGCGCATACGTGCGGGGCGCGATCGTCACGGGAAGCGGGATGCGCTGCCTTCCGCGCCGGCCGATGATCTCGACTCCCAGCGTAGTGGGGCCCGACACCGCGGTGAGGGGGACGGGGACGAGCGCGCGCGGGCCGCCGGCGAGGTAGAAGGGCACGCGGCGGCCGTCCACGATCGCGTAGGCGGTCCCGAGCGGGTACCGCGAGCTGATCCTCACCACCACGAGCCCGCCGGGGAAGGCCTGGCTCGCGTCGGCGGCGAACGTCACGTTGCCCACGCGCTTCACGACGTCCTGGGACCGGACGGGGGCGGCGAGGAGCAGCAGGGACAGGAGGTACGAGAGGCGCCGCATCGAGCCCCTCATGATGCCACTAGCGCGGCGGCTCACCAAGCGGACGCGCGGCGCGGGCGAGCGCCTCGCGGAGCCGTCCGTCGTCTTCGGGGGATACCGTGCGGAGATCGAGGAGCAGCCGGGCGTCGGCGATTCGGGCGAGGACGGCGGGCTCTCCCCGGCGGAGGGCCGCGGCGAGCTCGTCCGGCGACCGCTCGCGGTGGGTGAGGGCGACGAGGCGCGTGGGCAGGCCTACTGTCGGCGCGGCGCCCCCGCCCACGGCGGATTCGCCGGGCTCGACCGAGGCGCTGAAGCCGGGCGCCTCCGCCGCTAGTGCCTGCGCGAACGCGCGGGCCCGGGCCTCGATCTCGGCGACGTCGAGCGACAGCATGCGCACGACGGGCACACGCTCGGCGGCCCGGCCCGCCTCGTGGTCGGCGAGCACCGCGTCGAGCGCGGCGAGCGTCATCTTGTCCACGCGCAGCGCGCGGTAGAGAGGATTGCGGCGCATCGCCTCCACGTAACGGCGCTTCCCCGCGACGAGGCCGGCCTGCGGACCTCCGAGCAGCTTGTCGCCGCTGAACACCACCACGTTGGCGAGGAGGCACGAGGCGACATCGGGCTCGCCGGCGGCGGGGCCGGGAAGCCGCACGAGGAGCCCGCTGCCCTGGTCCTCCACGAGCGGGATCCCCGCCGCGGCCGCGAGCTCGGACAGCTCCTGGAGCGTGGGCTCCTCCGTGAAGCCGACGATCCGGAAGTTGCTGGGGTGGACCTTGAGGATGAGCGCGGTCTGCGGCGTGAGCGCGTTCCGGAAGTCCGCGACGCGCGTCCTGTTCGTCGTCCCCACTTCGACGAGGCGTGCCCCGGTCTTGGCGAGGACGTCGGGGATGCGGAACGACCCGCCGATCTCGACGAGCTCGCCCCGGCTCACGAGCACGTCGCGGCCGTCGGCGAGCGTGTTGACGGCGAGGAGCACCGCCGCCGCGCAGTTGTTCACGACCGCCGTGGCCTCGACCCCCAGCAGGTCGCGCAGCCGCGACTCCGCGTGGACCTCGCGGTCGCCGCGGCCGCCGCGCTCGAGGTCGAGCTCCAGGTTCGAGTAGGAGGCGGCGATCTCGGCCACGCGCGCCGCGGCGTGGCGGGAGAGCGGCGCCCGGCCGAGGTTCGTGTGAACGACGACTCCGGTCGCGTTGATGACGGCGATGAGTGACGGGCGCGCTGCGGAGATCAGCCGGTCGGAAAGCGTGCGCGTCAGCGACCGGAGAGCTTCATCGAGCTGGTCCCCGTCCGCCCTCGTCGCGAGAAGCCGAACCTCCTCGAGGAGCGCCCGGGCGTGGCGGAGGACGACGGTTCGGGGATGGCGAGCGAGCAGCTCCGCCGCTTCGGGACTCTGCAGAAGCTGATCGACCGACGGGAGCCGACGGCGGAGGTCGGCGCTCGGAACCTTCGCCATGCCGGCACTATACACGCTCGATGATCGGAGGCGAGTCGGCACGCGATCCGTGGGCACACTCGTGCCCTGGATCGGACGATCGGACCGCCGATCGTGTCAGGTGCGGTCGATCTCGATCGACCGGCGTCCGCCGATGGCCAGCATGAGCCCGAGGCCGAGCGCGATGAGGAATCCGATCGCGGTCCACCCGGCTCCCACCCGCTGGAGGAAGCCGATCTTCCAGAGAGCGGCGCCCACGCCGGCGAGGAAAAGCGCCCAGCCGACCAGGAAGAAGCTCGCAAACTTCATGGCCACACTCCCACACCGTTGGTGAAGCAAGGCTCGCGCCAGGGCCCCGGTCGAGCCAAAGTCAGCAGTGGCAAGAGATGGACGGAGACGAGGCGCCGTGCGAGGTGGGATGGTTTGTAGACGCCGTGGTATTCTCCCGCCATGAGTCGGGACCGCCCTCCGGACTTTGCGGATCGCCTGCCCCGGCTGGTCCCGAAGGAAGAGAAAGAGATCGAGCATCTCTCCGACGAGATGGTCGTCATCCTCTATCCCGGCCGCCGGCCGCGGCCCTTCCGCATCGGCCTCCGGTTCGACGCCTTCGAGGGCCCGCACTACTCGCGCGCGCTGGAGCTCGCTCGCCGCTCGCCCGTCTACCACGAGCAGGCGGGCCGGGACGGCCTCGCGCACTACGCCGCGTTCGACTCGGCCTCGGCGCGCACGCTGCGCGACCTCTTCGACCTCGTGAGCGGACGTCCCGGCACCGAGGTGGACGTGGACGGCAAGGCGACACCCTACGCGCACGAGCTCTGGCTCCCCCTCTTCTGGATCTTCGTCGGCGCCGAGGCGCCCTCCCCTTCATAGAAGATGCCGCTCGCCGAAGACCTCGAGGCCATCGAGAAGCAGATGCGCCAGCTCCAGATCGAGTGGGACAAGTTCTTCGGCGGGATCGAGAAGAAGCCGCCCACGGACCTCAAGAGCCGGCTGGAGGGGATCATCCGCCGCCACGCCAACGCGGAGATCCGCAACAACACGGAGCGCTTCCGCTACCAGACGATGGTCGCGAAGTACAACACGCTGAACGAGCTCTGGTCGAAGAAGCTCCGCGCCCGCGAGGAGGGCAAGGCCTTCGGCGTGCACGGCCTGAAGGCCGACATCCTCCCCCCGCCTCCACCGCCGGCCCCGGTCGCCGAGGCGCCGCGCGCCATGCGTCCGGCGGGCGGCGGAGAGTTCCGGGTGCAGAACCCCGACCGCGACCTCGCCGCGGTGAAGGCGCTCTACGAGAACTTCCTCGCCGCGCGGCAAAAGGCGGGCGAGCACGCCGTGGTGAAGTTCGACAGCTTTCAGAAGCTGATCGGCCAGCAGGCCTCGCGCATCCTCTCCGACAAGGGAGCGCAGGCGGTGGACTTCCGGCTCGAGACCAAGGACGGCAAGGTTTCCTTGAAGGCGAAGGTCGTCAAGTAGCGCTGTGCGTCGCGCCCTCCTGCTGACGGGACTGCTGAGCGTCCTCGCCGCGGAAGCCCAGGCCTGGCCGGAGGACGTGATGGCGGCGCTCAACCGCGACGCGCGCCGCCTCCTGCCGCGGTCGCTCGCGAAGCTGCTCGCGGAGCGCGAGTCCAAGATCCTCGCGGAGCTCCGCCGCTTCCCCGCGCCGGTGAGCCAGGCGATGGCGACGGACCTCCAGACGGGCCACCTGAGCCCCGCGACAGCGGCCGCCCTCGACGCGGAGACGGCCCAGGTCGTGGAGATGCTGCGCCACCAGCGGGTGACGGAAGGGCTCGTGCGCCTGGGCAGCCTCCTCCGCATCCCCGCCGACCTCTCCGACCCCGTGCTCTCCGCGGGTCCGGAAGGCTATCCGTCCGGGGTCGTGCGCGAGTACTACGCGTTCGTCTCCGCGAACCTCGCGAAGATCCCGGTGGTGCTCGACGACCCGAGCTCGCTGAAGCTCGCCCGCCGCGAGCTGCCCGGCTACTGGCAGGGCCTCGTCGATCGCAGCCGCCCGCAGTCGCCGGTGCTCCGAACGGAGCTCTTCCAGAACGGCCGGGTGGTGAGCTACCGCGCGATCGACTTCCGCTCTCCCGTGTACGGCGTCGCGTCGCTGTCGTACTCGCGGGCGGTCACGGGCATCGCCGCCACCTGGCTCGCGGTCTGGCGCGACGCGCACGGGGACTTGACGCGCCCCGCGCGGCAGCGCATCGTCACGCCGCAGGAAGGCGCCGCCCCCGACCGCCAGAAGCCGCCACCGGAGGAACCATGAGCAGCAAGAGAGCCCTCCTCTCGGTCCACCGCAAGGACGGGATCGCGGAGCTCGGACGCGAGCTCGCCGCCCGCGGCTTCGAGGTCGTCTCCACGGGCGGCACGGCTGCCGAGCTCGAGAAGGCCGGCGTGAAGGTGACGCCGGTGGAGGCCGCGACGGGCTTCCCGGAGATGCTCGACGGGCGTGTCAAGACCCTTCATCCGAAGATCCACGGGGGCATCCTCGCCCGCCGCGACCTCGCGGCGCACAAGGCCGCCCTCGAGAAGCACGGCATCGCTCCCGTGGACGTCGTGGTCGTGAACCTCTACCCGTTCGAGGACAAGGTGGCCAAGGGCGCGCCGTTCGCGGAAGCCGTCGAGAACATCGACGTGGGCGGTCCCTCGATGCTCCGCGCCGCGGCCAAGAACTTCGCGTCGGTGGCGGTCGTGGTGGACCCCTCGGACTACAAGCTGCTCGTCGAGCAGCTCGACCGGCCCGGCGGGATCGACGCCCCCACGCGCCTCTACCTCGCGCAGAAGGCGTTCCGCCACTCCGCGCGCTACGAGGCGGCGATCGCGGCCTACTTCGCGCAGGTCGAAGCGAAGGACGGAGGCTTCGCGGTCGCCGATTCCGAGGACGTCTTCCCGTACCGGCTGGGCCTCACGTTCGAGAAGGTCCAGGACCTGCGCTACGGCGAGAACCCGCACCAGCGCGCCGCCTTCTACAGCGATCTCGGCTCGACGCTCTACTCCGTCGCGGCCGCCCGCAAGGTGCAGGGCAAGGAGCTCTCGTTCAACAACATCCTCGACCTCGACGCGGCCTGGCGGCTCGTCACCGAGCTCAAGGACGCGGCGTGCGTGATCATCAAGCACACGAACCCCTGCGGGACGGGGCTCGGCGCCTCGACGCTCGAGGCCTACGAGCGGGCCTGGGCGGGAGATCCCGTCTCCGCCTTCGGCGGGATCGTGGCCTTCAACCGCCGGCTCGAGCACGAGGCGTCGGAGAAGATCGCCTCCGTCTTCGTGGAGGCGGTGATCGCCCCCGGCTTCGCGCCCGACGCGCGCCAGGCGCTCGCCAAGAAGCCCAACGTGCGGGTCATGGACATGGACACGACGGGCATCCACAAGGTCACGGGCTTCGACCTCCGGCGGGTGATGGGCGGCCTCCTCGCCCAGCAGTGGGACCTCCACCGGCTCGAGCGCGAGAAGTGCGAGGTCATGACGAAGCGGAAGCCCACCGACGAGGATTGGAAGGCCATGGAGCTCGCCTGGACCGTGGCCAAGCACGTGAAGAGCAACGCCATCGTCTTCGCCAACGCCGTGCAGACGGTGGGCGTGGGGGCCGGGCAGATGAGCCGGGTCGACGCGGCGCGCATCGCCGCCCAGAAGGCGCAGCTCCCGCTCAAGGGCACGGCCGCCGCCTCCGACGCCTTCTTCCCCTTCCGGGACGGCCTCGACGAGGTCGCGAAGGCGGGTGCGATCGCGGTGATCCAGCCCGGCGGCTCGATCAAGGACGACGAGGTCATCGACGCCGCCGACGAGCACGGGATCGTGATGGTGTTCACCGGAGTGCGGCACTTCAAGCACTGAAGCGTGAGCGTCAGGCGGGTCGTGCGCGTCCTGCCGGCGGTGGCCGCCGCCGGCCCGCGCACCGAGTGACGGTTCGACGGGCCCCTCGGCTACGTTCGTTAGGCGGCTAGGCCGCTCGCCCCCGGAGGACCTGCCAGAGGAAGCGCGGCCCCGCGCGCAGCAGCCGGCGCTTGAGCCCGAGGTAGCCCTGGCGTCCGAGCACGAGGTCGGCCAGCACCTCGCGCACGGCGGGGCTCCTCCGGCTGAAGGCGATCATGCGGCGCGCGAAGCCGGGGGCGAAAAACCGCTCGCGCAGGGCCGCCGACTTCAGCAGCTCGTGGCCGAAGTCCTCGAGCGCCCGCGCCGGGTAGCGCACGGGCGAGCCGTCGTCGCGCAGCGTGTCGGCGAGGACGAGCGCGGAGCGCAGCGCGTAGTAGATCCCCTCGCCCGTGATGGGGTCGGCGAGGGCGGCGGCGTCGCCCACGAGCGCCCACCGCTCGCCGGCGATCTCGAGGATCGAGGCCGGGTCCGGGGAAGGCGAGGGGATCGTGTGGGCGTAGCGCCCGCCTTCGGTCTCCAGCAGGGCGGGGAAGTGGCGGGCGACCGTCGCTTCGAGCCGGTCCACCAGCTCCTTCGTGGGCACGGCCGCGAGGGGCGCGCAGATCCCGACGCCGACGTGATCGGGGCGCGGGAAGAGCCAGAGGTAGCCGGCGAGGCCGGGCGTGAAGCGGACGAGCATCGGCGAGTCGCCGCGGGCGTACCAGCCGGCGGCCATGTAGAGGCGCGCCGGCGGGGTGGGCTGGAGGAACGTGCGCCGGACGAGGCTGCCCGCGCCGTCCGCGCCGACCACCAGGTCGAACGGCTCGTCGCGTCCAGACGCGGTGCGCACGCGGCCGGCGGCGTCCACCGCCGCCACGCGCTCCGCGACGTGGCGGGCGCCCGCCTCCACCGCCCGCCGCAGGAGCCAGGCGTCGATCTCGCGCCTCGCCCCGACCGCTACCGGCGAGGCGAGCGCCACGTCCACACTCGCGCCCTCTCCGGACTCGAAGACGCAAGCCCTCACACGGCGGACGGGCAGGGGATCGGACGGCGGCGCCTCGGGGAGGAGGTCGAGCGCTTTGGCGGTGAGGCCGCCCCCGCAGGGCTTCTCGCGCGGGTGGGAGGCATCGAAGATCGTGACGAGGGCGCCGTCCCTCGCGAGGCGCCACGCGAGGAGCGATCCCGCGGGCCCCGCGCCGACGACGGCGACCTTCACGCGCTTTTTCCCGCTGCGGCCAGCACCTCTGTGGGCGTGGCGGAGGCCGTGCCGAGCTTTCCCACCACCACACCCGCCGCGTAGTTGGCGAGGGCGGCGGCCTCCGGCAACCGCGCCCCGGCGCAGAGCGCGAGGGCGAGCGTCGCGATCACGCTGTCGCCCGCGCCCGTCACATCGAAGACCTCGCGGGCCGCGGTGGGGATGTGCACGGGCCGGCGTCCGCGCTCGAAGAGGCTCATCCCCTGCTCGCCACGCGTGATGAGCACGGCCCGACAGTCGAGCCGCTTCAGCAGGGCCTGTCCCGCGGCGACGAGGTCCGCCGGACCGCGGATCGCGATGCCGGAGGCCTGCTCCGCCTCCCCCTGGTTCGGGGTGACGAGGGCGACGCGGCGATAGCGGGCGAAGTGCCGCACCTTGGGGTCCACGAGCACGGGCAGCCCGCGCCGCCGGGCGAGCGGCAGGAGCCGGCGAAGGAGCCCCGCGGTCACGACGCCCTTCTGGTAGTCCGAGACGAGGAGCGCCTGGCAGCGGGGAAGTGCGTCCCGCGCCGCCGCCACGAGCGCCGTCTCCACCGAGTCCGCCACCTCGCTCGCGGACTCACGATCGGCCCTCACCACCTGCTGGTGGTGCGCGATGATGCGCGTCTTCACGGTGGTCGGCCGGCCGGTGTCGGACGCGGTGAGCAGCGATTCGATGCCCGCCGCTTCCATCGCCTCCCGCACGCGATCGCCCGCGGTGTCCTTCCCGACCACTCCCGCGAGCACGGCCTCGCCGCCGAGGGCGCGAATGTTCCGGGCCACGTTGCCGGCCCCGCCGAGGTGGAAGCTCTGCCGCGTCACTTCCACCACCGGCACCGGGGCCTCGGGAGAGATGCGGGCCACCCGGCCCCAGAGGAACTCGTCGAGCATGACGTCGCCGATCACGAGGACGCGCCGCCCGCGCATCGCCGCGACGAGCTCCCGCGCTCGCGAGAGCGAGAGGAGCCTCACGCGGGCACGCGCTCGCGTCGCAGCGCGTACGGCAGCGCCGACACCAGGAGGACGAACATCAAGACCTCGGAATCCCCGAAGTTATACTCGAACAGCCCCCCGGCGAGGACCGCCACCAGGATGCCGAGCGCGCCCGCCGCGCACCACGCTCCTGGCCGCTCCGCGAGGATCGCCGGGCGCGACTCGCGCCAGGCGTCGGCCATCACCGCCGCCACCCACCACAGCCAGAAGACGAGGCAGGGCAGGCCGCGCTCCGCCGCGAGCTGGAGCGCGTTGTTGTGCAGGTGCGGGGCGCGCGGGTTGGGCGCTTCCGCCCACCGGTAGCGCGGGTAGGTGGCGAGGATCATCCCGGGACCCTGGCCGAACACCGGCTTGTCGAGCACCATGTCGATCCCCGCCTGCCACATGTAGTAGCGGTCGCGGGCGCTCGCGTCCTCGATCGTCAGCCGGTCCGCGACCGCCGAGGGCCGCAGCAGGAAGAGGACCGCGGCCGCGGCGCCGAGCAGCCAGAGCGCGCGCGGCGCCCGCAGGACGGCCACCGTGGCCAGGCCGAGGAAGGCGCCCAGCCAGGCGTTGCGGGTCCGGGAGGCGACGATCGCCCACGCGGCGAGGGGCACCACGAGTGTGGCGAAGACGGTGCTCGTCGTGGGAGCCGGCCACGGCCGGCGGGACGAGGCCAGGAGGGCCGCGGCCACGACGAGCGCGGCGACGAAGAGCCGCACGGCGAGAACCGACAGGAAGCCACTCGCCAGCGCCGCCGCCACCACCACGAGGGCCACGAAGAGGCCCGCGAGGAACCGTGCGTCCCCCGAGAGGAGCGGCGGCGCCTCCCGCGCGAAGGCGACGCGCGCGGCGGCGAGGACGAGGATGCCCATGCAGAGGCCGGAGGCCGACATGTAGTGGCCGAGGAATCCCGAGGGCCGAGCGCTCAGCGTGTCGAAGCCGAGGAGCGCCGACTGCATCACGATGAGGCCGGAGAGCGCGAGCCCGCCCACGAAGGCCGCCGTGAGCACGCGCTCGCGGTCCGCCTCGCGCGAGAGCGTCTCCTGGGCGAGGTAGAAGAGGGCGAAGAGCAGGAGCTTGCGCGCGTACTCCACCGAGACGAGCGGGTCGGCGGAGAACGCGGCGGAGAGCAGCGTCCAGACGCCGAACGCGACGAGGGGTCCGTCGAGCGGTGTGCGCACCACGCGCGCCCGGCCGAGGAAGAGGCGGGCGACGAGGACGACGAGGCCGAGGACGAGGAGGATCTGGCTCGCGAAGATGGAGACGAAGAGGGCGGCGGCGACGGCCGCGAACAGGGCGAGCTGGAGGCGCTCGAGGGTCGTCCTACTCCTCGATCTTGGCTTCTTCCGGAAGCATGATCGGGATCTCTTCGCGGACGGGGTAGACGCGCTTGCACTGGGCGCAGCGGAGCCCGGCACCGTCCTTCACGACCTCGATCGGGGTCTTGCACACCGGGCAGGCCAGGATCTCGAGAAGCTCCGGGTGGATCGCCATTCCCCGGAGTCTAGCAGATGGGGCGGGCGGGGCTTTACTCGCGAGCGGACCTCGCCCGGCCGGGTCCCGTCGTAGGCTGCTCCTACCGCACACGACCACGCCGGGCGGCACCGCCCGCCCGGAATGCCCGCCGGATCCCTCTCCCGCCGGCTGCCGATCTTGAATGTGTCCGACGGAGGAAACCATGCGTGTGCAGTTCGTGCAGAAGGAGAACCAGCCCGAGAAGCTGGTGTGCGAGGCGGAGCTGCTGTTCGAGGAGGACGGGCCGCTCACGGGCATGAAGCTGGTGGGCTTCTCGCTGTGGCGGTCGCCCGACGGCGAGGTCTACGTGACCTTTCCGTCCCGCGCGCTCGGGTCGGGCACCGAGCGCCGCTACTTCGATTTCCTGCGCTCCGCGGGGGGGACGCCGACGGAGGCCAAGAAGGTCAAGGCCTGGATTCTCGACGAGTTCCGCGCCTCGTTCCCTTCGGCCTGAGGCCGTCCTGGCGGCGGCGTCTCCTTCATCCCGAAGGGGGACGCCGCCGTCTTCCCCCGCCGGAGCCCTGTTTCTTTGACTCGGGCGCAAACCGCGTGTGAGAATCCTTCGGGGGTGTTCGTACTCTCATATGCAAGCACTTGTCCTCGTCCTTCTCGCCGGTCAGGCGACGCCGCCCGCGACGCCCGCCTTGCCCTCGGTCGCACGCGACCGGGCTGAGGCCTACTACCACTTCAGCCTCGGGCTGCAGGCCCGATTCTCCGGCGACGCCCAGACGTCGCTGGACGAGTACCGGAAGGCGGCCCGGCTCGACTCGGGCTCCGCGGCCATCCGCGTGGAGATGGCGCGGCTGCTCCGCGAGGAGCGCAAGTTCGACGAGGCGGTCTCGGCCGCGCAGGAAGCGGTCCGCCTCGACCGCGACAACCCGGACGCCCACCTCATCCTCGCGCAGCTCTACCAGATGCGCGGGGAGAGCGCGCCCGGCGAGGAAGGGCTGCGGAAGGCCGCCGCCGAGTACGAAGACGTCGTGCGGCTGATGCCCGGCGACCTCAACACGCTGCAGACGCTCGCCATCCTCTACGGCCAACTCCGCGAGAACAAGGACGCGGCCCGGATCTGGGAGCTCTACCTCGCCCTCGATCCCGGCAGCTTCGAGGGCCTCCTGCAGCTCGGGTCGCACCAGCTCGCGGCCGGGGAGCCGGAGCGCGCGGCGGCCACGCTGAAGCAGGCGCTGGAGCTTCAGCCCGCTTCCGCCCGCGTCTATCAGCTGCTCGGCGAGGTCTACGCCCAGGCCAAGCAGACCGACCAGGCGATCCTGCACTACCGCAAGGCGCTGGAGTTCGACCCCAGCAACCTGCGCGTAAAGCTCGCGCTCGGCGACGTCCAGTACCAGTCGCGCCGCTATCCCGAAGCGCTCGCCACCGCGGAGTCGATCCTCGAGAGCGACGCCCGCAACCGCTTCGCGCTCGACCTCAAGGCGCGGACGCTGCGCGACCTGCGCGACTTCGAGGGCGCGGACGCCGCGGCGAGCGCGCTCCTCCTGCAGGACCCGACCGACCTCAAGACGCAGTACCTGAAGGTCACGATCGCCGAGGCGCGCCGCGACTTCACCGCCGCCGCGTCCCAGCTCGAGACGATCATGGACCGCAGCCGCGCCAACGAGCCTCCGGAGGAGAGCGGCAACAACGACCGCGTCTTCCTCGTCCACCTCGGCTTCGCCTACCAGCAGCTCGGCCGGTACACGGACGCGGCCGGCGCCTTCGGCCGCGCCAAGAAGGTCGGGCAGGAGCCTCCCGACGCCGACCTGCTCGGCTACCACGCCGAAGCGCTGCTCCTCGCCAAGGACTACGGCCCGGCGCTCGCGGAGACGCGGGCGGCGCGCGAGCGCTTCCCGAAGGACCCCGACCTCGCGAGCCTGGAGGCGACGATCCTGCGCGAGAAGGGCGACACGAAGGCGGCGATGGCGCTCGTGGAGAAGCTGCGGGCGAGCGCTCCCGACGATCCCAAGGTGCTCAGCCAGGTCGCCGACTTCTACCGCAAGGCCCGGCAATTCCCCGAGGCGGAGTCGGTCCTGCGGCGCGCGCGCGAGCTCACGCCCAAGGACCTCGGCACGCTCTTCCAGCTCGGGGCGGTGCTCGAGCGGCAGAAGAAGTCGGACGAGGCGGAGGCCGTCTTCCGCGACGCGCTCGAGATCCAGCCCGACTCGCCGCCCATCCTGAACTACCTGGGCTACATGAACGCCGACCGCAACGTGAAGGTGGCCGAAGCGCTCGAGCTCATCCAGAAGGCCGTCACGCTCGACCCCGCCAACGGCGCGTATCTCGACAGCCTGGGCTGGGCCCTCTACCGCTCGAACAAGCTCGACGCGGCGGAGGAGTCCGTGCGCAAGGCGCTCGTCACGCAGTCCGCGAACGCGGTGATCCTCGACCACCTCGGCGACATCCTGAAGGCGCGGGGCCGCGTGGCCGAGGCCATACAGAGCTGGCAGAAGGCGCTCGCCGGAGAGGACGACGAAGGCGAGCTCGACAAGGGACAGGTGGAGCGAAAGATCCGCGACGCCCAGGCGGCGCTCGCGGCGCAGCAGCAGAGCCGATAGTGACGCCGTTCGCACCTTCTCGATAGTCGGTGGCGCGCAGGGGAACGTGGTCGGTAAGCGCCGCTCCGCTCGTCTTCGCCCTGCTCGGCCACGCGTGCGCGACGGGGGGGCTGCCTCCGCCCGGCGTCGCCGAGAGCGCGCGCGCCACCGCGACCTACAGCGCGAGCCTCACCGCCTCCGTCCGGGGGAAGGACCTGCGGGGGAGAACGCGCGTGCTCCTCGCCTTTCGCCGACCCGACGCCCTGCGGCTGGAGATCCCGGGCCCCGTCGGCCCGCGGCTCGTCGCCGTCACCCAGCAGGGAAGGCTCGTGGCCGTGTTTCCCGCGGAGAGGGCCGTGTTCGAGAGCGAGGCGACGGCCGCCGCGTTCGACGCGCTCGTGGGCGTGGCGCTCCGGCCGGAGGAGCTGATCGACCTGCTCGTGGGCGTTCCGTCGCCTCGGCTCACGTCCTACCACGCTCGCTGGGGGACGTCGCTTCCTCGGCAGATCGAGGCCGTCCTGCCGGACGGCGCGCGCCTCGTCGCGAAGGTCGAGGAAGCGGAGAAGGACACGACACTCCCCGAAGCCGCGTTCGCCGCCCCGGCCCACGACGGCTACCGGGCGATCCAGGCGGACGAGGCGCGCCGCATCTGGAGCACGAGGTGAGGATCCGCAGCTACGCCAAGCTCAACCTCGGCCTCGAGGTGCTGGGCCTGCGCGAGGACGGCTACCACGAGCTGCGGACGCTCTTCCAGACGATCGACCTGCACGACGAGGTGGTGCTGCGGCCGCGCCGCAAGGGCGTGAGCGTGCGCTGCGACCATCCGCTGGTGCCGGCGGGCGATACGAACCTCGCCGCGCAGGCCGCGCAAGCAGTGCGTACCTACGCCGAGGTCGACAAGGGCGTCGAGATCGAGATCCGGAAGCGGATTCCCGTGGGCGGCGGCCTGGGTGGTGGCAGCAGCAACGCCGCGGCCGTGCTCACGGGGCTCGACCGGCTGTGGGGCCTGGGCCTCGGGAACGACGGTCTGCACCGCCTCGCGCGGCGCCTGGGTGCGGACGTGCCCTACTTCCTGCTGGGAGGCACGGCTCTGGGTCTGGCCCGGGGCGACGAAGTGTACCCTTTGCACAGACAGCTCAAGGCTCACGTCGTGCTCGTCGATCCGGAGCTTCCGGTGTCCACGGCTGCCGTTTTTCGCAGGGTGGATGGAGGTTTGACACCCCGCGAAAACAGCAGTAGCATCTTCTACTTTGTATCGAGGGACTTGGAGGGAGATGAGGCGTATCGTCTCCTGAGCAACGACCTCGAGGAGGCGGCCCTGGAAGAGGCTCCTGCACTGGCACAGCAGGTGCACCGAATCCGAGCCGTTCTGGTTCAGGAAGGATCCCGGCTCGCAGCGCTTTCCGGAAGTGGGTCAACATATTTCGGCCTCTTTCAGGACGCTCGCCGGGCTCGGAGAGCCCAGGCCGCGCTCGTGGCCGAAGGCTTCCGGGCCCTGCGGGCGCGAACCGTTTCCCTGGACGAGTACCGCCGGTCGTTGCCCCGGCGGCCGGCACCGTGAGGGGGCTCGCGAGGGACGAGAGGAGCGGACATCATGGAGATCACCGACGTCAAGGTCATCCCGGTGGACGACGAGAAGCTGAAGGCGTTCGTCTCGATCGTCTTCGACCAGTGTTTCGTGGTGACCGACATCAAGATCATCCACGGACCCAAGGGCCTGTTCGTATCGATGCCGAGCAAGAAGCGGAAGGACGGAACCTTCAAGGACATCGCGCACCCGCTCAACAACCAGATGCGGCAATACCTCGAGGAGAAGGTCCTGGGCGTCTACAAGCAGCAGGTGGCGTCGAGCGGTGCGGCGGCTGCGGCCCCGTCCGCCGGCGACGCCGAGCCCGCGAAGGACGCCTCCCAAGGCTAGTATCAGAAAGCCCCGGTTGGGGCGTGGCCAAGTGGTAAGGCACGGGGCTTTGGACCCCGGATCGAAGGTTCGAATCCTTCCGCCCCAGCCATCCTTGGTCGTCGAGCACGGCGGAGTCGCATGAGCCACGAGCTGCGGATCTTCACCGGGAACGCGCACCCTGCCCTGGGGGAGTCCATCTGCAAGTCGCTCGGCGTGCCCCTCGGCCGCGCCCACCTCGCGCGCTTCAGCGACGGCGAGGTCTGGTTCCAGATCAAGGACAACGTGCGAGGAGCGGACGTGTTCGTGGTGCAGCCCACCGCTCCTCCCGTGAACGAGAACCTCATGGAGCTGCTCGTGATGCTCGACGCGTTCAAGCGCTCGAGCGCGTCGCGGCTCACCGCGGTCATCCCCTACTACGGCTACGCGCGGCAGGACCGGAAGGACAAGCCGCGGGTGCCGATCTCCGCCAAGCTCGTGGCCGACCTCCTGAGTGCGGCGGGCACCGACCGCATCCTCACCATGGACCTCCACGCCGCGCAGATCCAGGCCTTCTTCGACGTGCCCGTGGACCACCTCTTCGCGGCGCCCGTGATCATGGACTACGTGTCCCGGCTCAAGCTGCCCGACCTCACCGTGGTCTCGCCGGACGCGGGAGGCGTCGAGCGCGCGCGCGCCTACGCGAAGCGCCTCGACGCCGCGCTCGCGATCGTGGACAAGCGACGCGACCAGCCGAACGTCGCGGAGGTCCACAACGTCATCGGAGACGTGGAGGGCCGGACCGCGCTCATCGTGGACGACATCGTGGACACCGGGGGCACGCTCACCAAGGTCGCAGAGGCGATCAAGGAAGCGGGCGCGCGCGAGGTGCTGGCCTCGTGCTCGCACGGGGTGCTCTCCGGCCTGTCTCTTATACACATCTGACGCTGCCGACGAAGGTGGCCTGGGGGGGGGGGGGGGGG
>JBKPBQ010000622.1:0-8207 GCA_046726955.1 Acidobacteriota bacterium | reverse complement strand
CCGCACCAGGGGCTGCGAGCCTTCGGGCTCGCAGCCCTTCGTTTTTTCAGGCCGCGCCGGCGCTCGAGGGAGGATACGGCGTCGGCTCGGTCAGGGCCTGCAGGGCGAGAGGCCGGTGCAGCTCCCAGAACCGCCGCAGGTGGCGGATGGCCTCGCCGGTGTTGGCGGGCGTGGTGACGCTCGCCCGAAGCGTGCCCGCGTCCACGAGCTTCCGGCCGAACGCGGGGACCGCGTCCACGCCGAGAAGCGGGGCCCGGCCGAGCATCCCTCGATGGGCCGGGTCGTCCACTCCCGCGATTGCCGCCCGTACGCCCATCGCGAGCTCGTCGCTCTGGGCGGCGATCACGTCCACCCGGAACGACCGCTTGCGGTAGATGCCGTACCAGCGGTCGAAAGCAGCGCTTCCGTCCGATTCCGTCCAGTAGCCCGCGGCCGCCTCGAAGATCGGCCGTCCGCCGAGAACGGACCGAAGGCCCTCGAGCCGCTGCACTGCGGCCGACGAGCCGGGCGGGCCGGTGACGCAGAGGACCTGTCCGTCGTTCGGGAGGAGGGCGAGGGCCTGCCGGCCCTGGATGCGTCCGATGCTCGTGTGGTCCGTGCTCACGGTGCCGAAGGGGAGGCCTTCCCCCCAGTCTCGCGCGTAGCTCTCGACCTCGGGAGTCCAGGCATTCAGGAGGACGAGGCCGGTCGCGCCCTTCAGCTGCTTCAGGAGAAGCAAGGCCGCGGCGACGGTGGAGGGCTCCACGATCACCGCGTCCAGGGGAGGCGCGCCCTCCTCACGCAGCCGCTTGCGGATGACGCGCAGGTGGTCGAAGCCGCTGGCGTACACGACCTCGAGCTGCATGCCGCCCGACGCCGCTTCCGTGCGCGCTTCCTGCTCCTGCAGGACCTGATAATGATCAGTCTCCCCGCCCGGATCGCCGGTGAGGACCAGGAGGATCGTCTTGGACATTCCCAGACACCTCGTCGCCGCTCCGCCCATCTTACCCCTTGCCCAAGGTCCGTTGATCGAGCGGACACTTGCCGTTAGGCTTGCCCGCACGCGGCGGAGCGGTGCCTGTGCCGCGCTCTCGTGCCTGCTCCTTCTCTCGATGACGGTAACCGCTTTCAGCGACGAGCGCGCGCCCGACCCGGACCGCCGGGACGCCACGCGGCCCCCACGGGCGGCGGTCTTTCGCGATCCTGGATTCCCCACGGTGGACGCCCCCGCCATCGAGGTCGCGACGCTCGACGAGGCCCTGCGCGGTCTCCCCGTGGAGGCGCTCGTGTCGCCGAGCGACCTCGCGGACCGTCTCCGCCTGCGCGATTTCGACGTGCTCGTGCTGCCCTACGGCAGCGCGTTTCCGGTCGAGGCCTGGCCGGCGATCCGCCGCTTCGTCCGCGCCGGCGGCGGGCTCGTGGTGCTCGGAGGCGCTCCCTTCCACCAGCCCGTGCGGAGCGACGTGAAGGGCCGCGGATCGTTCACGCTCCTCCAGCGCCAGCCGACGTTCGCGCACGAGCTCCTCATCGGACCGGCGGAGCCGGTGGAGCGGAGCGCGGAAGCGCCCGGCGGCCGCACGG
Source organism: Acidobacteriota bacterium (assembly GCA_046726955.1). Lineage (GTDB taxonomy): Bacteria > Acidobacteriota > Vicinamibacteria > Fen-336 > Fen-336 > CAVPGH01. The sequence continues at coordinate 6,647 of JBKPBQ010000622.1, read as the reverse complement.
TGGTGGTGGCGGGAACCGGCTGGGAGAGCGCCTGGCCCGAGGTTTCGAAGACGTGGGCTCTCACCGTCCGCCTCACCCGCCGGAAAGACATGGAGAAGGAGGACGGCTCGGCGGGGCCGCGGGACGGCGTCGTGCGGCCGCTCGTGCACGTCGTCGACGCCGACGGCACGCCGCGCCTCTGCCCGCTCCTCGAGATCGACCGGCTCCGCGCCGGCGAGGCGGGCGCGCGATGGGTGCTCGCGCCGAGTAATGCCCGGCTTCCGGCGTCCGTGATCCGTGAAGCCGTGCGTCGGGCTCTGAGCGGCGCCGTCGAGCTCGCCGCTCGTCCCGTCCACGCTTCCGTCGAGCCCGGTGAGGCCGCGACCCTGCGTGTCACGCTGTCGAGACCAGCCCCTCACGCGGACGAGCGCTCGCCGGACCATGCGCTCGTCCACGTGAGAGATGACCAGGGGGCTGAAGTGTTCTCCGACCAGGTCGCTCTCGAAGGCCCAGCCGAGTTCCGAACCGCCCTCGTCACCATCCGCACGACGTCGCCGCTCCCTCCCGGCCTCTACCACGCCGAGATCGAGACGCCGGACGCCCCGTGGCAGCCGCGCTCGGTCGTCACCGGTTTCTGGGTGAAGGACGAGAAGCTCCTCCAGGCCGGTCCGCACCTGTCGGTGTCGCGGGACTGGATCCGGCGCGACGGCCATCCGCTGCCCGTCCTGGGCACCACGTACATGGCCTCGGACGTCCACCGGAAGTTCCTGTTCGAGCCGAACCCCCACGTGTGGGACCGCGACTTCCGCGAGATGGCCCGACAGGGCGTGAACCTCGTGCGCACCGGTCTCTGGACGGGCTGGTCGCGGGCGATGCTCGACTCGGGGGCGATCGACGAGGCCGTGCTCTCCGCCCTCGAGGCCTACGTGCAGTGCGCGGCCCGCCACGACATCCTCGTCACGTTCAATTTCTTCGCGTTCCTGCCCCCCGCCTTCTCCGGGACGAACCCGTATCTCGACCCGCGCGCGCTCGAGGGCCAGCGCGCGTTCCTCACGCTCTTCGCGAGCCGGTTCCGCGGCGTGGGCTGGATCCACTGGGACCTCATCAACGAGCCGTCCTACGCCCCTCCCGAAGGGCTCTGGAGCAACCGCCCCATCGGGGACGAGCACGAGCGCCGCGCCTGGGCTACCTGGGTGCGCGGCAAGCACGGCGACGACGTGGCGGGCCTGCGGGACCTCTGGCGCGATGCGAGCGACGACGTCCTGGCCCTGCCCTCGCAGGCCGACCTCAACCACTCGTTCCTGCGCGAGGAGCGGCGGCCGCGCAAGGCCCGCGACTTCGACGAGTTCTCGCAGACGGTGGTGGCGCGCTGGGCGGCGACGCTGCGCGACGTCCTGAAGGCGGCGGGCGGAGACGTGCTCGTCACGCTCGGCCAGGACGAGGGCGGCACGGGGGACCGGCCCGCCCAGCAGCTCCACGCGGAATCGCTCGACTACACGGCCGTCCACACCTGGTGGAACAACGACGACCTCCTCTGGGACGGGGTCGTGACGAAGGTCCCGGAGAAGCCGAACCTCCACCAGGAGACGGGCATCATGTCTCTCCACGACATGGACGGCAGTCCCTGGCGGACGCCGGAGGTCGCGGCCAGCCTCCTGGAACGGAAGCTCGCCTACGCCTTCGCGGGGCGCGGGGCGGGGGCGGTGGAGTGGGCCTGGAACATCAACCCCTTCATGCCGGTGGAGAACGAGGCCACGATCGGCTTCCTCCGTCCCGACGGCACCGCCAAGCCGGAGTCGCGCATCGTCCCGCGGCTCGCGGCCTTCTTCCGGGACGCGGCCCCCTGGCTCGACGACTTCGCTCCCGATCCCGTCGTGCTGGTCGTGCCGCACTCTCGGCTCTTCGCGGGGCGTCCGCGCGGCGTCGACGCGACGAAGCGGGTGGTGCGCGTCCTCGCCGAGCGCTTCGGCGTCGTGCCCACCGCCCTCTCGGAGCTGCGGCTCACCGCGGAGCGTCTGCAGCCGGCGAAGCTCGTCCTCGTGCCGGCGCCCGAGATGCTGGAGGAAGCGGCGGCCCGCGCGCTCCTGGAAGCGTCCCGCCGCGGCACCCGAGTCCTCGTGACCGGAGCCGTGGCCGGCGACCCGTACGGGCGCGCGACGGAGTCGCTTCAGGCTTTGGGGATCGTTGACGCGGGGCGCCCCCACGCCCTCCCCGAGACGACGCGCTGGGGCGCCGGCCCGGCGGGCGAGGTCTGGATCGGCTTCGAAGGGCTCGCCCAGGAATGGCTGCGCCGCAGCGCGAAGCCGGAGCCGACGCGGCTCACGGCGTCCGTGTGGCACGAGCCGCTGCCGCTGGAGCTCGCGCAGGAAGAGGAGCCGCTGGCGGCGCTCCTCGAGGCCGCCCTCGAGGCCGCCGGCGTGGAGACGAGCCCGTCGGCGACGCGCGTCGCCGCGCGCGTGCTCGAGGCCCCGCGCGCCTTCCTCGCGGTCTGCGTCAACGAGACGACGACGGCCGCCCGGCGGCGCGTCCGCGTGGAGGGGAGGGCTTACGAGATACCCGTCGCCCCTTTGGGGGCGAGGCTGGTGCTCTTCGAGCGAGGGACCGGGAAAGTCCTGGCCGCGACCGGTGGGGAACCACTGACTCCCGCGCGCTGAGCCGCGCGCGGGGACGTCAGTCGACCTCGGCCGTGTTCTCCGCGATGACCCGGCGGTACCAGAGCGCCGTGTCCTTCGGCAGCCGCTGCTGCGTCGCGTAGTCCACCCAGACGATGCCGAAGCGCTGCGAGTATCCGCGGTCCCACTCGAAGTTGTCGAGGAGCGACCAGACGAAGTAGCCCTCGAGGGGCACGCCCGCCTCGATGGCTCGCCGGGCCGCGCGCAGATGCTCCTTCACGAACACGCGCCGCCGCTCGTCCCGGACGCGGCCGCCCGGCTCCGGCACGTCCGTCCAGCTCGCACCGTTCTCCGTCACGAAGATCCGCCGGGGGCCGTAGTGGAAGTGGAGGCGGCAGAGGATCCGGTAGAGGCTGTCGGGATGGACTTCCCAGCCCATCTCCGTCCACTCCGATTCCGGGGCGAGGAAGACGGTCCGGGGAAGGTTCTCGGCTTCCGGCACGTCGCTGCGGACCACCGCGCGGTTGTAGTAGTTGACGCCCAGGAAGTCCGCGGGTACCGCAATCGTCTCCAGGTCGCCCGGGCGCACGAGGGTCGACCAGTCCGCGGGGAGGCGGCGTGCGTTCGCGTAGTCCGCGACCATGTCCGCCGGGTAGTGCAGGCCGTGGAGCGGATCGAGGAACCAGCGGTTGAAGTAGCCGTCGAAGTGGCGGCAGGCGTCGCGGTCGGCGCGGCTGGGAGACGCCGGCTCCGCGGGAGTGAGGTTGAGCGTGATGCCCACCTGGGCGCCCGGGCTGTTCGCGCGCACGATGGGCACCGCGTTGCCGTGGGAGATCAGCAGGTGGTGGCTGGCGGCGAGCGCGGCCGGCCAGTCGGTCCAGCCCGGGGCGTGACGGCCCACCTGGTGCGACAGGAGGCTCGCGCACCAGGGCTCGTTGTGCGTGATCCAGTGCCGGACGCGGTCGCCGAGGCGGCGGGTCGCGGCTTCCACGTAGCCGAGGAACGCTTCGGCGGTGGCGCGCTTCGGCCAGCCGCCCTCGTCCTGCAGCCGCTGGGGGAGGTCCCAGTGGAAGAGCGTGGCGTACGGGGTGATGCCCGCCTCGAGGAGCGCGTCCACGAGGCGGCTGTAGAAGTCCAGCCCCTTCGCGTTGACCGTCCCCCGGCCCTCCGGCAGCACGCGCGGCCAGGAGATGGAGAAGCGGTAGGCGCGGAGGCCGAGGTCCTTCATGAGCTCCACGTCCTCGCGCCACCGATGGAAGTGGTCGCAGGCGACCTCGCCGCTCGAACCGTCCTCGACCTTGCCCGGGGTGCGGCAGAAGCGGTCCCAGATGGACTCGCCGCGGCCGTCGGCGGCGGCACCCCCCTCGATCTGGTAAGCGGAGGTCGCGGCGCCCCATACGAAGCCCTTCGGAAAATGAGGCCGAGACCCGTTGGACTGGTTGTCGCCCACCTTCTTCCCCTTCGCGCCCGAGCGGACGCGACCACCCCCAGGCAGCCGGTATCGTACGAGGCGCGACTCGCGGCTGTCAACCACAAACTCAAGCAGGACTATAAGTTACGCTGAGAGCGCTTTCGCCGGCAGGGGTGCCGACCGTCCTTATTTGAGGGCGGTCTGGAAGGGGGTCCGGCTCAGGGCCGGGCCACCTCCAGCAGGGCGGTGGTCAGGCTCTCCAGGCTGTCCCCGACCATGACGTCGAAGGCCCCCGGCTCGACGACGCGGGCCATCTTCTCGTCGTGGAAGGAGAGGGCCTCCGGGCCGATCGTGAAGGTGACCGTCTTCTTCTCGCCCGGCGCCAGGGTGACCCGCTCGAAGCCGCGGAGCTCCCGCGTCGGCCGCGTCACCGAAGAGACCTGGTCGCGGATGTAGAGCTGCACCACGTCGTCCCCGGCGCGGCTGCCGGTGTTGCGGACGTCGGCGGTCACCGTGGCCCGTCCCTCGGGCCCGATCCTGGCCGGGGCGACTTTCAGGTTGTCCACCTTGAACGTCGTGTAGCTGAGGCCGTGACCGAAGGCGTAGAGCGGCCCCCGCGGCAGGTCGAGGTAGCCTCGGTAGGAAGTCGGCTTGCGGTCGTAATAGACAGGGATCTGGCCGACGTGGCGCGGGAACGAGATCGGGAGCTTGCCCCCGGGGTTGAGGTCGCCGAAGAGCGCTTCACCGACGGCGGTGCCGCCTTCCTGCCCGAGGTAGAAGCCCTCGAGGATCGCCGGCACGCTCTCCGCGATCCGCGCGATCGAGAGCGGCCGGCCGTTGATGAGGACGATCACCACCGGCTTGCCGGTCTTGCGCACCGCGTCCACGAGGTCCTCCTGCTGCGAGGACAGCTCGAGGCTCGCCACGTCGCCGAGGTGGTCGTCCGCCCAGGCCTCGCGCGAGGTGGACTCGTTCGTGCCGATCACCACCACCGCGACGTCGGCCTGGCGCACGACGCCCACCGCCTCCGTGATCCGGTCGCGGTTCTTCGCGGGATCGCCGAAGACGACCTTGTCGCCGCTCCAGTCCGGCTCGTGCTCCGTGATGCGCACGCCCTCCGCGTACAGGACGCGGACGCCCGGTCCCGCCTTCTCGCGGATCCCGTCGAGGATGTCGACGCCGCGTCCGGGCGTGCTCGAGTAGCCGCCGAGGCGGACGCCCTTGGCGTTCGGGCCCACGACCGCGATCGTCTTGAGCCTCTTCCGGTCGAGGGGAAGCGTCTGCCCTTCGTTCTTCAGGAGCACGATCGCCTTGCGCGCGGCCTCGAGGGCGAGGGCCTGGTGCTCGGGCGTGTTGCTCACGCGGTCGGCTTTCTCGGGATCGGCGTAAGGATCCTCGAAGAGCCCGGCCAGGAATTTCGCGCGGAGGAGCCGGGCCACGGAGCGGTCGAGCGCCTTCTCGGAGACTCGGCCCGACCGCACCTGCTCGACGAGCGTCGTGTAGGCCTTGGGGTCCGGCAGCTCGATGTCGACGCCGGCGTCGAGGGCCTGGCGCGCCGCGTCCGCGAGGTCCGCCGCCACCGCGTGGCGGTCCTTCAACTGCTCGATCGCGTAGTAGTCCGAGACGACCACACCCTGGAATCCCCACTCCTGCCGGAGCACCTTGTCGAGCAGCCACCGGTTCTTGTGCGAGGGCAGGCCGTCGATCTCGTTGTAGGAGGGCATGACCGTCATCACGCCCGCCTCCACCACGGCCGCCTCGAAGGGGACGAGGTACTGGTCGCGCATCACGCGCTCCGCGAAGAAGCTGGGGGCGGTGTTGATGCCGCCCTCGTGCGGCCCGTGGGCCGCGAAGTGCTTGGCGGTGGCGAAGACGCGGTCCTTGCCGAGCGCCGGGCCCGGGCCCTGGTATCCGCGGATCGCCGCCACCCCGAGGCGCGCCACGAGGTAGGGGTCCTCGCCGTAGGTCTCCTCCGTGCGGCCCCAGCGCGGATCGCGCGCGAGGTCGACAACGGGGGCGAGCACGTGGTGCGTGCCGCGGGCGCGCGCTTCGAGCGCGGCCACCGTCATGACGCGCTCGAGGAGAGCGGGATCCCAGGTGCTCGCGAGGGCGATGGGGATGGGGAAGTGCGTGCCCCGCGGCGCGACGAGGCCATGGACGGCCTCCTCGTGGGTGAGAGCGGGGATGCCCAGCCGCGTCTTCTCGACCAGCCACTTCTGCACGGCGTTCAGGAAGACCGCGTCCTCGCGGGGGCCCAGGCGCAGCACCTTCGGCTTGTCGCGCAGCTCCGTGGGGCGCGAGATCTCGCCGATGCCCTCGGGGATCTCCTTCGCCGCCTTCTCCGGCGAGAACGTCCCGTCTTCCTCCGTGATCCGCTCCTTGTCCTTCCAGATGCCGAGCGTCTGCGCCACCTTCTCCTCGAGCGTCATCCGGGAGAGGAGGTCGGCGACGCGCGCTTCCGCCGGCTGCGACGGGTCCTTGTAGAGCGGCCGGTCGGCGGGCGCGGCGGCGAGCAGCACGACGGGGGACACGAGCGCGATCGCAAGTCGAGGGCTGGACATGGGGGCGGATTCTAGCACCGCACTGCGACGCCGAAGGCGCCGCAGAGTTGACAGTTCGTAAGCCTCCGTGTTTCAGTCCCGGCC
>JBKPBQ010000621.1:0-2476 GCA_046726955.1 Acidobacteriota bacterium | reverse complement strand
CCACCGCGAACTCCAGGGCGTTCATGTCGTAGCCCAGCGCCTTGTTGTACTCGAGCGAGAGCTCCTCGGACTTGTCGCGCAGCGCGCGGGGCACGGCGTCGTAGTCCTGGTTGTAGCCGCCCATGCCCATGGGCGCGGGGTCGTAGCGGATGGCCCGGGCGTGGCGGCGGCCGATCGTGGGCACGCGGATGTAGGTGTCCCACTCGATGAACTCCTGCAGCATCATCGTGAGCGTGCCCGACTCGTTGTAGAAGTGGACGAGCTCGTCGAGCGAGTTCACCTTGTGGACGTTCTTCCAGCCGCCCCCGAACGCGGGCTTCATGATGCAGGGGAGGCCCACGTAGTCGAGGTACATCGCGAAATCGGTGGGCCAGAGGTTGCGCAGGCTCTCCGCGGTGACGTCCTCGGTGTACGCGCGGTTCGGCAGCACCACCGTCTTCGGCTCCGCGATGCCGAGCTTCTCCGCCGCCGCGTAGCCGAAGAACTTGTCGTCGGCGGTGCGCCAGAACGTGTTGTTGATGCAGTAGGTGCCCTGGAGCGCCGCCATCTTGAGGTAGACCGAGTAGTAGGGGACCTCGTGGCTCATGCGGTCGAGGACGACGCGGTAGGGGACCGTCTCGTTGAGCTTCGTCCCGCCGAGGTGGATGTACTCGGCGGTGGCCCCCTTGCCCATGGAGTTCACCTTGGCGATGAAGGCGTCGGGGAAGGAGTTCTCGCGGCCGCGCAGGACGCCGATTCGCATGACGATCTCCTCTGGGGCTGAAACCCGGGCGACCCGGGGGCCGGATTCTAGCACCGCGGCTACAGGTGTCGGAGCGGGTCCTCCCGCGAGGGCTCGCCCTTGCGGGCGAGCTTCTCCAGCAGCTCCCGGGCGAGGTCGCGCCCGGCGAGCCCGAAGGCGAGCGACGCGGCGAGGACGACACCCCCGAAGAGGATCGTGAACGTGACGAGGATGATCTGCCGGCCCACGCCCAGGTGCTCGAGGGCCATCGCTCCGAAGAAGATGAGCACTGCCCCCTGCACGAACGCGGAGAGCAGCCGCGCCGAGGGCAGGCCGGCGTTGACCGCGGCAATGAGGACTCCGCGACGCGCGAAGCCCGCGAGGAGGCCCCCGAGGGCGAGGAGCGCCCCCGCCACCAGCAGCTGCGGAAGGTAGGAGAACGCCTGGGACACGAGGTCGCGCGCGAAGCGCAGGTCGAGGGTCCCGAGCGCGAGCAGGACGAAGAAGGCCAGGACGACGAAGGCCGTGCCCGCCGCGAGCGCGCCCGAAGGCTGGCCCGCGAAGCCGGTCGTGCGCAGCACGTGGGCGAACCCCGCCCGCTCCGAGAAACGGTCGAAGCCCAGCCAGTGGAGGAGCGCGTGGAGGAAGAAGCGCACCGCCCCCGCCACGATGAGCCCCGCCACCAGGATGACGACCATGGCCGCGAGGCGCGGGCCGAAGACGGCGAGCTCCTGCCGAAAGCCGGAGAGAGTCTCGGTGATCACGTCGGCGAGGACGTCCTTCCACATGGGTCCTCCTTTCCTAGCCTCCCCACCGCTCCCGGAGGTAGGGCTTCTGGGCCACGAACTCGTCGGCGAGGGCACGGATCCGCTCCTCCACCTCCGCCGCCCCGCTCGTGGCCGTCTCCAGCACGAACGAGGCCGTGCGCCCGAGGTAGAGAGGCACCAGCGAGCGCAGGAGCTGATCGCGGGGCAGGAGCGAGCGCTCGTAGGCGGCGGCGAAGCCGTAGACGACCCGCACCCACAGCGGATCCGGAAACCGGAAGGGCTCCGTGGAGACGCGTGCCGTGACCGCGTCGAGGTCGGGAGGCAGGAGCACGGACTCCCAGACCTCGCGGAGGTCGCGGGTCGCCTGTCTAAAGATCGCGAGCATGCGCTCGACGTCTACCGGCACTGGCTCGAGGCCGACGCCGTAGGGAAAGCCGAAGAGCGGCACCTCCTCGGCCCCCGTCACGGCCTGCCACCTCTCGCGGTAGAGGTGCATGAGGTCGAAGACCGCGGAGACGACCTGGACGAACATCCCCGCGAGATCCGACCCGGGATCCTTCGGGTCGTGGATCTTCGCTCCCAGGAACGCCTCGCACACGCGGAAGCCGTCGGCGAGCGCGGTGGTGGTCATCCAGATGTCGATGCCGAAGCGGGCGACGTCGGTGTCCCACACGGGCCGCTCGAGGTAGTGCGCGGCCAGGCGGCCCGAGAAGCCGAAGTCGCCGCCGATGGGCTGGCGGACCTCGCGCCCGTAGAGCGCGCGGGTCAAGGGATAGACGATCGAGTTCGTGATCGTGCCGTCGTACTTGTGCCGGAGGTAGAGCGGCGAGACGTAGTCGAAGCCCTCGTGGAGGACGGGTCCGAGCAGGAGCTCGACCCAGCCGGGCGTGATGCTCCGGAGGTCCGAGTCCACGACCGCGCAGGCCTTGGCCTGCAGCTTCTTCGCGATCGCGAAGACGGTGCGGAAGGCGCTCCCCTTGCCGGGCAC
>JBKPBQ010000620.1:0-2590 GCA_046726955.1 Acidobacteriota bacterium | reverse complement strand
GGCGCCCGCCTGCCGCTCACCTCGGCGCTGGTCACTTCGATCGAGGAGGCCCCCCTGATCGTGGTCTGCGCCCCCGAGGCCGCCTCGGCCCGTCGCGACGGTCTCGAGCGCGCCGGCGCGGAGGTGATCGTGGCGCCGGGGAGGACCGCCCGCGCCCGACTGGAGGCCGCACTCGACGAGCTCGGACGACGCCGGATCCAGGATCTGCTGGTCGAGGGGGGCCCGACCTTTGCCGGGGCCCTGTTCGACGCCGGCGAGATCGATGAGGTGCGCCTCTTCATCGCCCCGCTGTTCGTCGGCGCCGCGGAGGCCCGGGCCGCGCTGGAGGGCGGCGGAGCCATGCGGATCGCGGACGCCGTCCGGCCGCTGTCAACCGACTTCGAGCGCATCGGCGAGGACATGCTCGTTCGCGCCAGGCTCCGGGAGTGGTGAGGGGCTGATGTTCACCGGAATCATCAAGGAGCTCGGCAGCGTCGAGGCGGTCGAGACCTCGGAGGACGGAGCGCGGCTGCGAATCCACGCCAATCTTGCCTCCGAGCTGGCGCCGGGGGACTCCGTGGCCGTCAACGGCGCCTGTCTGACGGCAACCTCCGTCGGCGGCGGCGAGTTCGGCGCCGACGTCATGCACCAAACGCTCTCGCTGACCACCCTGGGCGAGCTCAAGCCCTCGTCGCGGGTCAACCTCGAGCTGCCCCTGCGGGCGACCGACCGGCTCGGCGGTCATGTGGTCCAGGGCCACGTTGACGGGATCGCGACGGTCGCCGACGTGTCCGACGACGGTTTCGCCAAGCGCCTGCGGATCGAGCTTCCCGACGAACTCTTGCCGTATGTGGTCGAGCGCGGATCGATCGCGATCGAGGGGGTCAGCCTGACGATCGCCGATCTAGACGGCTCGGCCCTCGAGGTCTCGCTGATCCCGGAGACGCTCGACCACACGACCCTTGGGGCACTCGAGCCCGGCGATCGCGTCAACGTCGAATGCGACGTCCTCGCCCGCTACGTGCGCCGCCAGCTGTCCGGCGACGCGGGCCTGTCACCCTTATCCATCGAGAAGGAGTAGCCCATGCCCAAGCAGACCGAGACGAAGACCGAGACGCCCTTCGCCACGATCGAGGAGGCGATCGAGGACATCCGCCGTGGGCGGATGGTCGTGGTCTGCGACGACGAGAACCGGGAGAACGAGGGCGACCTGACCCTCGCCGCGCAGTTCGCCACCCCCGAGGCGATCAACTTCATGGCGACCCACGGCAGAGGCCTGATCTGCTTGGCGCTCACCGACGAGCGCTGCAACGAGCTCGGGCTGAACCTGATGGCGGCCAAGAACGAAGCTCCTTTCCAAACGGCCTTCACGGTGTCCGTCGAGGCGCGGGATGGCGTCACCACCGGGATCTCGGCCGCCGACCGGGCCCGGACCGTGCAGGTGGCGATCGACCCGCATTCCCGGCCCGAGGACCTGGTTCAGCCCGGCCACGTCTTCCCCCTGAAGGCCAAGGACGGCGGTGTCCTGGAGCGCACCGGCCAGACCGAGGCGGCAGTCGACCTCGCCCGCCTCGCCGGCCTGATCCCGGCCGGGGTGATCTGCGAGATCATGAATGAGGACGGCACGATGGCCCGCGTCCCGGACCTGGTCGACTACTGCGCCAGGCACGAGCTGAAGATGGTCACGGTCGCGGACCTGATCGCCTATCGACGCCGCACGGAGAAGCTGGTCGAGCGGATCGTCTCCACGAAGCTGCCGACCAAGTTCGGGGAGTTCAGCGCCGTCGGCTACCGCTCCCTGATCGACGACAAGCACCACGTCGCGATGGTCAAGGGCGAGGTGGCGGGCTCCGAGGACGTCCTGGTGCGGGTCCACTCCGAGTGCCTGACGGGCGACGTCTTCCACTCGCTGCGCTGCGACTGCGGCGAGCAGCTCGAGGCGGCGCTGGCGACGATCGAGCGCGAGGGCAAGGGCGTCCTCCTCTACCTCTCGCAGGAAGGCCGCGGCATCGGCCTGCTCAACAAGCTGCGCGCGTACAAGCTCCAGGAGGAGGGCCTCGACACCGTGGACGCCAACCTCAAGCTCGGGCTGCCGGCCGACCTGCGCGACTACGGCATCGGCGCCCAGATCCTCGTCGACCTCGGCCTGTCGAGCATCCGGATCCTCACCAACAACCCGAAGAAGATCCTCGGCCTGGAGGGCTACGGACTCTCGGTCACCGATCAGGTGCCGATCCAGTCGGTCCCCAACCCGCACAACGAGGCCTACCTGAATGCCAAGCGCGACCGGCTGGGCCACGCGCTCCATCACCAGGGCCTGCCGCTCGACGAGCAGCTGCTCTATGAGGAGCATCGCAAGGATGAGGAGAGCCGCCGGGAGGCGGGGTCCGGGGACTACCCGCCCGGTGACTGACGAGAGCTCCTACGAGCACTTCACCGAGGAGGAGCGCGAGGCGCTCTCCCGCAGCGAGTTCGCCCTCTGCGTCGCGACCTTCTACGAGGACATCGCCGAGCGGTTGCTGAACGGTGCCGCCTTGGGATTCGACCTCGGCGACGTCAGCGAGGCCTCGGTCCACACCTACCGGGTCCCCGGCGCCTTCGAGCTGCCCTT
>JBKPBQ010000619.1:0-11863 GCA_046726955.1 Acidobacteriota bacterium | reverse complement strand
ACGCGGCCCTTCTCGGTGTCCGTGACGTAGAGCGATCCGTCTGGGCCCTCCGCCACCCCGCCCGGACGGTAGCGGGCATCGTCGGGCGACGTGAACTCCGTGCGCCCGGAGAACCCGTCGGCGAACACCTCGTACGTGCCGTTCGGAACCCCCTTGTCGTCGAGCGGCACGAACGTGACGTTGTAGCCCTTCTGCGGTTTCGGCGCGCGGTTCCAGGAGCCGTGGAAGGCGACGAAGACTCCGTTCCGGTACTTCGCCGGGAACTGCGTGCCGTCGTAGTAGACCGCCTGCAGGGGCGCCCAGTGGGCGGGGAACGCGATGACGGGATCGGGATACTTGCCGGGCTCCGCCCGCTTCTGGTTGTCGCCGCCGAACTCCGGCGCCACCATCCGCGCTTTCTTGACCCCGTCCCAGTAGGTGTAGGGCCACCCGAAGTTCGAGCCCTCCTTGAGCACGTGCATTTCCTCGGCCGGTAGCTCCGCGTTGTCGTCCTCGGTGTAGTGCTCGGGCGCGACGGTGTAGAGCTGGTCGCGGCCGTTCATGACCATCAGGAAGGTCTGGGCCTTCGGGCTCCAGACGACGGCCATGACGTGGCGGTGCCCCGTGGAGTAATGGAAGCCGTCGGCCTGCGTCTGGTTCGTCTTGTTGGGGTCGAAGCGCCAGAAGCCGCCGTGCGTCTTGAGGAACTCGGTGGCGTCTTCGCCCTTCGCCCCCTTCTGGCGGTCGGGGTTGCCCATCGAGTTCGAGGGCGAGCCCACCTCTACGAGCATTCGGCCCTCGCCGTCGAAGGCGAAGTTCTTGGTGGAGTGCTCCTGTTTCTCGGGCAGCCCGGAGACGATCGTCTCTTGCGGGCTCTTGGGGACGAGCTGGCCCGCAGTCAGGCGATACCGGTAGACCGCGCTGTTCGAGGAGTGGTAGAGCCAGCCGTCGCGGACGGCAATGCCGCTGCCACCGCCGCTGCCGAAGGTCTGCTTCACCTCGGCGCGGCCGTCGCCGTCGGCGTCGCGGAGAGCTATGATCCCGCCGTCGCGGACCTTGACGTAGACGTCGCCGCCAGGGCCGACCGCGATGAATCGCAGCTTCCCGAGGTTGTCGGCGAGCACCACGGCGCGGAAGCCGGGAGGAAGGCTGATCCCCCCGTCGTCCGCGTCGGGCTTCGGGAGGGCGGCGCTCCCGGTGGCGGGGTAGGCGAGGAGCAGGATGGGCAGAGCGGCGAGCGCGAGTCGCTTCATGGGATGGATCAACCTCCGATCGGCACGGGGAGCGGTATTGTAGTGACCGAGGACCTGGATTGCCATACCAGTCGAAGAGCACGGGCCGAAGCGTCTTCTTCTCGTTGATACCCCGGTCGGCGGCGGTCGCGCTCGTCATTTTCGGGGCCGCGGCCGTCCGCGGCGACGAGGCTACAGCCCGGCGGGGAGTCGTTCGCGATCCGAGCGGCGCGCCCATCGAAGGCGCCGAGGTCGAGCTTCGCGGCGAGGGGCGGGTCCTCTCCCGCGTCGTCACCGGTCCCGACGGAACCTTCGTGCTCGATCCCGCCGGCGTCAACGCGGGGACGCTGGTCGCGCGGGCCGAGGGCTTCACCAGGGGCGAGCGGACGTGGTCGAGCGCGGACGCCGAGCCGCTCGCGATCGTCCTCGACCGCACGCGGCTGCGCGAGGACGTGACGATCACGGCCGCCCGCGGCGAGACACGCCTCGGCGACACCGCGGCGCGCGTCACCGTGCTCGACGGCGGCGAGCTCGAGGCCACGGCCGCACCGACGCTCGACGACGCGCTTCGGCAGGTCCCCGGCTTCACGCTCTTCCGCCGGACCGGCAGCCGCTTCGCCAATCCCACGTCGCAGGGCGCCTCGATGCGGGGCGTGGGGGCGAGCGGGGCGAGCCGCACGCTCGTCCTCCTCGACGGCTTTCCCCTCAACGATCCCTTCGGAGGCTGGGTCTACTGGAGCCGGGTCCCCCGCATCGCGCTCGAGCGCGTGGAGGTCCTGGAGGGCGGAGCGTCGGACCTCTACGGCAGCGCCGCGCTGGGCGGCGTCATCCAGGCGCTCGAGCGCTCGGACGCGCCGGCGTACGCGGTGGAGCTGGCGGGAGGCACGCAGGGCACCGGCGGCGCCTCCGCGTACGGCGGCATCCGCTCCGGCCAGTGGAGCGTGCGGGCGTCGGGGGAGGCCTTCACGACGGACGGCTACGTCCTCGTTCCCGAGGACGTAAGAGGTCCCGTGGACACGGAAGCGGGGTCGGAGCACCTCGCGGGAAGGATCGTGGTCGAGCGGCGGCTCCGGCCCGGCGCCACCGTCTTCGTGCGCGGCGGTCTCTTCGGCGAGAGCCGCACGAACGGCACGCCGCTGCAGGTCAACGACACGGACGAGCAGGAGGTCGCGGCGGGCAGCGACATCTCGACGGCGGGGAAGGGCATCTTCTCGCTGCGGGTGTCGTACGCCACGCAGACCTACCACCAGACGTTCACCGCGATCAGCGCCGATCGCAAGACCGAGAGCCTCACCCGGCGGCAGCGTGTCCCCTCGGAGGCCGCGGGCGGGAGCCTGCAGTGGTCGCGCGCGCTCGGCTCGCACAATGCGCTGACCGTCGGCGTCGACGCCCGGCGGGTCGAAGGCCGGAGCGACGAGACCCCCTACGTCGCGGGACGCCCGCTGGCGCTCGTCAGCACGGGCGGCGTCGATCGGACCGTCGCGGGATACGCCGCGGACCGTATCGCCCTCGGCACGCGGACGCTCGTGACGGTGGGGGCGCGCGTGGACTCCTGGAGCGGGGGAAAGGACGACACGACGGAGGTGAGCCCGCGCGCGTCCGTCCTCTTCCGCGCGACACCGCAGCTCGTCGTCACCGGCTCCGGGTACGGCGCCTTCCGCTCTCCCACGCTCAACGAGCTCTACCGCGGCTTTCGCGTCGGCAACACGGTGACCCAGGCCAACGCCGCTCTCGTGCCGGAGCGGCTCCACGGCGGGGAAGCGGGTGTCGCCTGGAGCCGCTCCGACGGGCGGCTGCGGCTGCGCGGCGTGGGCTTCGCGGCCCGGATCGACGACCCCATCGCCAACGTGACGCTCTCGTCGACAGCGCAGCTCATCACCCGCCAGCGCCAGAACCTGGGCCGCAACCGCTCGCTCGGCGCCGAGGTGGACGCGGAGGGACGGATCGACGCGCACACCACGGCCCGCCTCGGGTACGGCTTCACGGACGCGACGGTCCGGAGCTTCTCCGCCGACCCGACGCTCGTCGGCAACGACGTCCCCCAGGTCGCGCGGCACCAGCTGACGTTCGGCGTTCGCTTCGAGCACGCGCGGCTCTTCGAGCTCAGCCTGCAGGGCCGCCTGAGCTCGCAGCAGTTCGAGGACGACCAGAACCTCCTCGTGCTCCCCGGATACTTCACGCTCGACGCGCAGGTCTCGCGCCGCGTGAAGCGGGTGCGGGCCTTCGCCGCGCTCGAGAACGTCACGGGCGAGCGCTACGCGGTGGGCCTGACGCCGACCCCGACGGAAGGACCGCCCTTCGGCGTCCGCTTCGGCATTCGCTTCGAGTGATCGGCTTCATCCGCTAGACAGTCGGGTCGCCGCGCGGCTGCGGAGGGCCCCTCGAGGGCCCGTGATACCGTAGGCGCCCATGGCCTTCACCCTGCGCGCGGGCCTCGTCGCCCTCGGCCTCTTCCTCGGGCTGCTCGCATCGCTCGAGCTGGGGCGGCGGTGGGGACGCATACGGTTCGCCCGTGACCCCGAGGGGACGCGCGAGGGGATCGGGGGAGTGGAGGGCGCCGTCTACAGCCTCCTCGGGCTCCTCGTGGCCTTCAGCTTCTCGGCGGCGGCCATCCGCTTCGAGGCCCGGCGCGACCTCATCGTCAAGGAGGCGAACGCGATCGGCACCGCATACCTGCGGCTGGACCTCCTCGCGGAGCCGGCGCGGGACAGCCTGCGCGAGAAGATGCGCCGCTACGTCGACTCCCGTATCGAGACGTACAGAAAGGTTCCCGACGAGGAGGCGGTGCAGGCGGAGTTCGCGCGCTCGGTCGCGCTGCAGAGTGAGATCTGGACCGAGGCGATCGAGGCAGCCAGGGCGGCGGGGAACCCGGCCCTGATCGTGCTCCCACCCGCCCTCAACGACATGATCGACATCACCACCACGCGGCTGGCGGCGACCCGCGCGCACACGCCGAACCTGATCTTCGCGACCCTCATGATCGTCGCCCTCGTGAGCGGGCTGCTCGTCGGCTATGCCACGGCGACGAGCTCGACGCGCCGTCGGCTGCACACGGTCGCCTACGCGGGCGTCATCGCCCTCACGCTGTACGTCATCCTCGACCTCGAGTACCCGCGGCTCGGCCTCATCCGCGTCGACGACTTCGACCGGCTCCTCGTCGAGGTGCGCGAGGGCATGAAGTAGCGATGCCCCACGAGCGAGAGATTCGGACCATCTCGACGATCCTCTTCTACGGGGCGCTCCTCCTGCTCGCCTGGCTCGCCTACCGGATCGTCGAGCCCTTCCTCGTGGAGATCGGCTGGGCCGTCGTCCTCACGATCTGTCTCCAGCCCCTGCAGGCGCGGCTGCGCCCGCGGCTGGGGCCGACGCGCACCGCGATCGTCCTGACCCTGCTCGTGCTCGTGCTCTTCATCCTGCCGGTGCTCTTCGCCGGCTACGCCCTCGTGAGCCAGGGCCAGGGGGTCGTGGCGCAGCTCCGGGACGAGCTGACGGATCGGGGCGGGGCCGCGGCCTGGCTGCACACGGCCTGGGAGTGGCTTCGCGCCCGCCTGCCGTGGCTTCCGCCGGAGGAGGACGTCATCACCCGCGCCGAGGCGAGCGCGGGCGGCGTCGCGGCCTTCATGGCCGCGCGCGCGGGCGTCCTCCTCCGGGGCGCCGCCATCCTCGTGTTCGACGTCGTGATCACGTTGGGTCTCCTCTTCTTCCTGCTCCGGGACTCCACGGCCTTCGCGGCGGGGATCCGCCGGGTGCTTCCCTTCGGGCCCGAGCAGAACGAGCGCCTGATCGCCCTCGCCGAGGAGCTCGTCTCCGCGAGCGTCACGGCGACTCTCGCCATCAGCCTCGTTCAGGGGCTGATCGGGGGCGTGATGTTCGCCGTCCTTGGCATCAGGGGCGCCGCGGTATGGGGCTTCGTCATGGCCATACTCTCCCTGCTGCCCGCGGTGGGGGCGGCGCTCGTGTGGGTCCCCGCTGCGGCGTGGCTCCTCCTGTCGGGATCGGTGACGAAGGGGCTCGTGCTCCTGGGCGTCGGCATCGGGATCATGGGGCACGTGGACAACGTGGTGCGGCCGCTGCTCCTCTCCGGCAAGTCGCGCCTGAACACGCTCGTCCTGCTCGTGAGCCTCCTCGGAGGCGTGAGCGCCTTCGGCTTCATCGGCATCGTGCTCGGGCCGCTCGTGGCCGCGCTCACGACCGCGGTCTTCGAGAGCTACCTGGAGCCGCCCCCTCCTCCCTCTCCTCCGGCGGACGTCGCCCCGCCGGCGGAGGCGCCCGCACCAGAGGTCGTCGCGGTCGTCACGAAGGAGAGCACGTAGGTCGGGGTCCTGCTCTCCGGGGTTTTCAGTTGACCCTGCGCTTTTCGCCGCATAGGCTTCCTTCGATCCGCCGAGGCTGCAGAGGGAGGCAGGGAATGGTCCGCCGACGGGGTGGTGCCGTTGTCTGTACCCTGGTTTCTTTCTGTGCGCTGGCGGCTGCCGGCGCCCAGGCCGGATCGACGGTGGGAGGCCGGGACACCGACGCCTTCGCGCCGGTTGCCTGCATGGGACCCGGGACCGTGCCGACCGATGCCCTCGCGGCCGACGTTCCAGGCGCGATCAGCGGCGCGACGAGCCCGGAACGGATCCCCCTCTACGTGGCCTATCGGATCTTCCTCCGCTCGCTCGCGCCCCCCGCGCCCGAGGACCTCGCCGGCCCCGACGCCCCGGAGCTCGCGGCGTCCGTCCGGGGCTGGTACCGGGCGCAGCTGTTCGCGTCGTTTCGATTGAGCGAGGCGGAGATCGCGAGCTTCCGGGCCGTCCTCGACGGCTTCGGCGCGAAGGTCCGCGAGCTCGATCGGAGGGCGACCGCGATCAAGGACCGCGCGTGGCCCGATCCCCCCGAGGAGGCCACGGCCGAGCTCGTCGCGCTCCAGCGTGCGAACGACGACCTCGTGCGGCAGGTCATGCGCTCGCTGGCCGCGCAAGTGGGCGTCGAGGCCGCGCGCAACATCGACAGCCACGTACGCGATCAGGTGCGGCGGCAGATCACGATCGTCCCCGGTCCGACCGTGGCGCCGGCCGGGAGGGCGGCTTTGGCGGAGGGCCTCGGGGGCGTGGGCTTCGCGGCGGTCTCCGAGTCGCTCGAGACCCAGTCGTGCGGCGAGGTCGGCGGCGACTATTGCAGCCAGACCGGCTCCTGTCCCGCCGGCCGGCATTCCCTCGGCCAGACGAACGACTGCAACCCTTGCTGCCGCACGAACGAGCCGAGCGGTCCGTCCTGCGGCGCGCTCGGAGGGAACTACTGCAGCCAGACCGGTAGCTGCCCGGCCGGATACGCCAATCTCGGCGGGACCTGGGACTGCGTGCGCTGCTGCCTCCGGGGCGGCCAGAGCATGAGTGGCGTCTACTACAGGTACAGCGACGGCGGGACGAACTTCTCGTACATCTGGGGGCGGGGCGTCACGTCGAGCGACTACAACACGTACGGCCATCAGTTCCGCGCGGTCACCACCCTCACGAGCCCCCACGGGCGATCCGCGACGGCCTATTCGGGCCGCTCGACGTCCTACAGCGAGGCCCTCGCCTCGATTCCGTTCGATCCCGGCGACACCGGCGACTACACCGTCTACACGCAGCACTTCGAGATGTGTCCCTACGTGAGCCAGGAGTGGTCGATCGGAAGCACCACGAGACGGATGGGAACGGGAATCTCCACGAGCTGCTGGAGCTGGGGAGGCTACACCGACACCGACGGCTCGGGCCACGTGCGCTGCGTCTACACCCTCCCCAACGGGAACACGCCGGGCTGCGCCACGTGCGTCCCCAACCCGGGCGTGCCGAAGATCCACCTCGACAAGTACGGGTTCTGCCCGCCGTCGATCGACTGGGAGGTGCCTTGGTTCAGGCTGGCGGGACCCGCGATCTGTAGCCCAGTGGGGAGCGGGAGCGCCGACTACTCGTCGTGCCTCTGCTCCGATCGCTAGCTCCCCGTCCGCTCGCCCCGATGGAAGCCAGGTTTCCGGGACTCTCCGCCGACTACGAGATCCGTGTCGTCTCCATCGACGCCGACGGCACTCGCACGGAGTCGCGCGATCTCTTCCGGCTCTACCGCGACGCGAGGGGGCGAACCCGTCTCGAGGGGTCCACCTCGTCCGGCCGCGGCGCGCCTCTGCGGTTCGCGTTCCTCACGGACAGCCAGACGCGCCACGCCGTCGTGATCGACCTCGAGTCCGGGCAGCCGCTGGAGCCGACGCACTGGCCGCTGCTCGGCGCGCTGCCCGCGGTCGGAGGCTCGCAGGCGGCCGGGTCCGGCGTCCTGCTCGGGCAGCGCACCGAGGACCTCGGCTTCGGCGAGATCGAAGGCCTTCCGGCGAGGGGATTCCGCACGACGACCGCGTCCTCGGTCGTCGACGTCTGGACGGCCTTGCGGATCGACCAGCCGCCGCTCCTCGTCCGGCGAAAGGAGCCCGCGAAGGAGGAGACCCAGAGGCTCTTCAACGTGCGCGTAGGCGACCTGGACCCGGAGCTGTTCGCCGCGCTCGATCTGTCGTAGCTGAAGTCGTGTGCCGGCAGGGGCGCGCGGCACTCGCTCGCGCGCTCAGCGCACGGTGAGGTCCGCCTCCTTCACGTCGCGCGAGTTGCCGCCCACGTAGATCTTGAACGCGCCCGGCTCGACCTCCCACTTGCGCTGCGCGGTGTAGCAGGCGAGGTCCGCCGCCCGCATCGAGAGCGTGAGCTCTCGCCACTGGCCGGGAGCGAGATCGACCTTCTCGAAGGCCCGGAGCTCGCGGACGGGGCGGGTCACGCTCCCCACCAGGTCGCGGACGTAGAGCTGCGCGATCTCGGTGCCCGCGCGCGTGCCCGTGTTGGTGACGGTGACCGACACCCGGAAGCGCCCGTCGCGGTCGACCTCGTGCGGCGAGACGTGGACGTCGGAGTAGGAGAACGTCGTGTAGCTGAGGCCGTACCCGAACGGATAGAGCGGCTCGTTGGAGGAGTCCGTGTAGTGCGACCAGAAGACCTGGGGCGACGGCTTCCCCCGGCCCGTGCTCTTGTGGTTGTAGTAGAGGGGAAGCTGACCGACGCTCCTCGGGAAGGAAACCGGCAGCTTTCCCGACGGGTTGTAGTCGCCGAAGAGCACGTCTGCGATCGCGTTGCCGGCCTCCGACCCCAGGTGCCACGCTTCCACGATCGCGGGCGCGGCGAGCACGGCGTCGCCGAGGACGAGCGGACGGCCGTTCATGAGAACGACCACGACCTTCTTGTTCACGTCCGAGACCGCGCGCACGAGGTCCTCCTGCACGCCCTTGAGGCGGATGTCCGCCTGGCTCCGCCCCTCGCCGGTCTGGAAGGCTTCCTCCCCGACCGCCACCACGACCGCGTCCGCCCCGCGCGCGGCTTCGACCGCGGCGGGGAAGCCCGAGCGGTCGGACGTATTGAAGGTCAGCTCCTCGGCGAACGCGCGCGCGCCCGTCGCGAGCTTCGCCCCTTCGGCGTGCACGACTCTGGCCTGGGGGGCCGCGGCCTTGATGCCCTCGAGCAGCGAGACCGCGGAGTTCGCCACGGCCTGGGCGCGCCACGTGCCGAGCGGCGCGTCCTTGTCCGCGGCGAGAGGGCCGATGACCGCGATCGTCTTCGTGGCCTTGTCGAGGGGCAGGAGGCTGCCGTCGTTCTTGAGGAGGACGATCGACTTGCGCGCCACGTCGCGCGCGGCGGCGAGGTGCTCCGGGGCGAGGAGGGTCTTCCGCTCGCGCTCCGCGTCGGAGTGACGATAGGGGTCGTCGAAGAGCCCGAGCCGGAACTTCACGCGCAGGACGCGACGCACGGCATCGTCCACGAGCTTCTCGTCCACCGTGCCGGCGCGCACGAGCGCGGCGAGGTGCGACACGTAGGCGCGCGACTCCATGTCCATGTCGCTGCCGGCGACGATCGCGGCGCGGGCCGCGCCCTCGAGGTCGGGCACGAACCCGTGGGCCACCATCTCGCCGATCGAGCCCCAGTCCGAGACGACGAAGCCCTGGAAGCCCCACGCTCCCTTTAGCACCTCCCGCTGCAGGTACGAGCTGCCGGTGGCGGGGATGCCCCCGATCTCGTTGAACGAGTTCATGACCGTGGCCACTCCGGCCTCGACGGCGGCCCGGAAGGGGGGGAGCACGACGTTCTGGAGCGTGTTCTCGGAGATCTCCACCGTGTTGTAGTCGCGGCCGCCTTCCGCAAAGCCGTAGGCGGCGTAGTGCTTCGCGCAGGCGGCGACCGTGTCCACCGCGGCGAGGTCCTGGCCCTGGAAGCCCCGCACTCGGGCCACGGCGACGCGCGCGCCCAGGTACGGGTCCTCTCCCGCTCCCTCCACGATGCGTCCCCACCGCGCGTCGCGGGCGATGTCCACCATGGGAGCGAAGATCCAGTGCTGGCCCGCCGCCGCCGCTTCCCGGGCGGCGATGCGCGCGGACTGCTCGATGGCGGCGAGGTCGAAGCTCGCGGCCTCCGCGAGGGGAAGCGGGAACATCGTGCGATATCCGTGGATGACGTCGTAGCCGAAGAGCAGCGGGATCTTGAGCCGGCTGTTCTCGACCGCGAGCTGCTGCGCCTTGCGCGTGGCCGAAGCACCCAGGACGTTGAGCATGGAGCCGATGAGGCCGCTCTTGATCTGGTCGTACCGCTCCTTGTTCGTGCCCGTGGAGGGCGCGGGTCCCGTCAGGTCCAGGCCGCTCGCGTACTGGTTGAGCTGGCCCGCCTTCTCCTCGAGCGTCATCTGCGCCAGGAGCGCGTCGATCTTCTTCTCCGTCTCGGGGTTCACGAGCCCCGCGGCGGGGAGCGCGGCCGGGACGAGCGTCGAAACGGCGAGGACGACGACGGCCCGGCAGATCGATCGATGCATTCCTGCGCTCCCTGGAAGTGCGGCGGCCGCGAGGATTCTAACCGCGGCTCAGTTGGCGTCTACGAGCGCCTGGATGGCGTGCCGGGAATCCTCGCCGAGGTCGAGGAAGCGCACGCCCATGCCGAAGTGCGGCATCGAGTGGACGACCTCGACTTGCACGGTCACGGTCTCGCCGCTAGGCAGGGGGAATCGGAGGAGCATCCGGGAGCCCTCGGGGAGCCCGTTCATCGAGTCGATGAAGGCGCCGGTCACGCTCAGGTCGCTGATCCGAGGGTCGAGGGGGCTGTTGCCGGTGCTGGAGCACTCCACCTCCGACCGGTACTCAATCCGCTTGGCGCCGCGCTTCTGGGCATCGCCCATGGGTCCTGGCTCCGTGTGCTGGGCACGAGGCGCCTCCCGTCCCCCCGCGAGCGGCCGTAGGCAGCGATGGATGAGTAGAAGGTACGACGGGATCGCGTCCGCGTCGATGGGGTATGTTCCTCGTCCGACCTCAGAGGCCGATCCGGACCTCGCCGCTCGCGGCGTCGGGCTCGGCGAAGCGGAGGAGGGCCTCGCCCTCCGCCGCCACTTCCTTCCGCGCATTCGCCGACAACGGCGCGAACGGCGCGACGACGAGCGTGGCCGTCGTCTTCTTCCGCTCGATCTTCCACGTGGCGACCACGAAGCCGTCCACGAGGACCGTGGCCGCGATGCGCAGCGCCGAGAGGAAGACGCGCGGCCGATCCTTCTTCGCGACGAACCGCTCGTCGGCACGGGTTGCGATCAGGTTGTCGTAGTCGGGAACGAAGCGCACGGGGGCGGGGACGTCCGCCTTCGGGCGGGGCGCGTCGGGGAGGTCGAAGAGCTCGCGGCCCTTCTCGCCACGGAAGACGCGCAGGCGCTTTCGCAGCCTCTCGAAGGTGTCGCCCAGCTTCGGCAGGCCCGACCAGGCCTGCGCGTCGGCGACACTCGACGGCCCGTAGCCGGCCAAGTAGCGCAGGACGAGAGCGTCGGGCCGATCGTCCTTCGGACGAGGCAGCGGGCGGCCGAGCCATTCGTCGGCGAGGGCGAACGAGCAGTTGGCGGGGAAGGACCAGGGCGCCTCGCTTCCCACGGGGACCTGGACCAGGGGAAGCGTTAGACGCACCGAGTAGGCCATGGCGCGAACGTCGGTCTTCGCGCCGCCGCTCGCGAAGGCGGCGCGAATGTCATCGAAGGTCCGCGGCGTCTTCGCGAGTATCTTCCGCGCGGCTGCCGTGAGCTCGTTCATGTCGAGCCGATCCCAGCGGTCACGCAGGATGGCTTTCAGGCCCGCATCCAGTCCGGGCTGCAGGAGCGGCCGCAGCGCCAGGAAGTCCTTGGTCGTCACGTAATGCAACGTCCCCCGCAGAAACGTCGCCCGTACCACCCTCCGCCGAGACAGCAGGCCCGCGAGCTCCGCCCGCTCGAAGCCCTCGAGGCGGCTCCACAGGCCCACGAACGGGGGGCGGGGAAACTGCGCCTGCATCGCGACGAGCCGCTCCATCGCCTTCTCGGCCGGAAGGCGATGGCGCTCGAGCAGCATCTGGCGGGCGAGCGTCGCGCGGTTGATCTGACGGAGGGTCAGGGTCTCGGGCGTCATGCGCGATAATTCTCTTCCATGAGCAACCTCACCGCGACGGCCGGAGCCACCGCCTGCGTGAGCGAGCCGACGCTGATGCCGGTCCTTGAGGCCATTCCCGGCCGCCTGACCGACGTCGGCGGTCTGCCGATCCGCCGTCTCCTGCCTCGCAGCCAGCGACGGCTCGTGGGCGCCTGGTGTTTCCTCGACTCGTACGGCC
>JBKPBQ010000618.1:0-7678 GCA_046726955.1 Acidobacteriota bacterium | reverse complement strand
CTACAAGGGCGGCGACACCGTCAACCTCTCCATCTGGCGGGACGGGAAGACGCTCAAGGTCCCGGTGCGGCTGCAGGAGGCGCGTTAGGGGCCGTCAGTCCTTCTCGCCGGCGGACTGGCCTCCGGGGACGCGCGCTCCGGCCTCCTCCTGGAACTTCTCCAGGCGGTACTGCATGGTCCGGCGGGTGAGGCCGAGCAGGCGAGCGGCGCGCGACACGTTGCCCTCCGCCTTCTCGAGCGCCTTCAGCACGAGCGAGCGCTCCACCGACTCGAGGTCGATGCCGGACTCGGGGATGTCGAGGGCGAGGGGGCCGCGGGGCACGGAGAGCCCGGCCCGCACGGCCGACGGCAGGTCCGAGGGCAGGATCTCCTCGCCCTCGGCGAGGAGCAGCGCCCGCTCGATCACTGACTCCAGCTCGCGCACGTTGCCCGGCCAGTCGTACTCGCTGAGGGCCTTGAGCGCGCGGTCCCCGATCGTGCGCCGGGTCCCCGTCGCGTACTTCTTCATGAAGTGCTCGACGAGGAGAGGAATGTCGGTGCGGCGCTCGCGGAGCGGCGGGAGCACGATGGGGATCACGTTCAAGCGGTAGTAGAGGTCCTCGCGGAAGCGTCCCTCGCGCACCGCCTTCTCCAGGTCCTGGTTGGTGGCGGCGATGATCCGCACGTCCACCTTGATCCTCTCCGTCCCCCCGACGCGCATGATCTCGCGCTCCTGCAGCGTGCGCAGGAGCTTCACCTGGAGGTCTCGCTTCAGGTCGCCGACCTCGTCGAGGAAGAGCGTCGAGCCCGAGGCCTGCTCGAAGAGGCCGATCTTGCGGGTCTCCGCCCCCGTGAAGGCACCCTTCTCGTGCCCGAACAGCTCCGTCTCCAGGATGCTCTCGGGCAGCGCGGCCACGTTCACCGCGTAGAAGGGCCGGGCCTTGCGGTCGCTCTGGAAGTGGAGGGCGCGGGCCACGAGCTCCTTGCCCGTCCCGCTCTCCCCGTAGATGAGCACGGTGGAGCTGGAGGCCGCGACCTTGTGCACGATCCGGAAGACGTCGTGCATGGAGCCGTGCGCGCCCACGATGTTGTCGAGGTGGAAGCGGTCGCGGAGCTGGTCCCGCAGCATGCGGTTCTCGCGCACGAGGCGGCTGCGCTCGAGGGCGCGTCTCACGACGAGGAGCATCTGGTCGCGCTCGAGGGGCTTCGTCAGGTAGTCGAAGGCGCCCTGGCGCATGGCCTCCACCGCGCTGTCGATCGAGCCGTGGGCGGTCATGAGCACGACGCAGAGCCCCGGCTGGATCCGGAGCAACTCGCTCAGGAGCTCGATGCCGCTCTGGTCGGGCATCTTGAGGTCGGTGAGCACGACGTCGAAGCCGCCGTCGCGCGCCTGCTCGAGGGCCTGCCGGGCGTTGCCGGCCACCGTGACGTCGTAGCCCTCGCCCTCCAGGATCACCTTGAGGATGTCGCGCTGGTGGCGCTCGTCGTCGACGACGAGGATCCTGGCCTTCATGCCCGGGCGACCGCCTCCGCGGGTGCCTTCTCGCGAGTCACCACGGCCTCGATGGGCAGGGAGATGCGGACGACGGTGCCCCGGTCTGGGGCGCTGTCGAGCGTGATCGAGCCGCCGTGGTCGGAGATGATCTTGTGCGTGAGGGCGAGCCCGAGGCCGAGCCCGGTGTCCTTCGTGGAGAAGTAGGGCTCGAAGGCGCCGCGCACCTCCTCCTGCGTCATGCCCCGGCCCGTGTCCTTCACTTCCACGACGAGCTCGGGGTGTCCGCGGTTGGCCTCGCGGTGGATGGAGACCGAGAGCAGCCCGCCCCCCGGCATGGCGTCGACCGCGTTGATCATCAGGTTGAGGAAGCAGGTCTTCAGGAGCTCCGGGTCCACGACGATCCGGGGCAGCCCGGGCTCTGCGTCCACGGTGAGGGCGATGCCCTGGTCGCGCGCCTTGTGCTCGACGAGCGAGGCCACGTCCTGCAGCACCTCGTCCACTGCGCACAGCCGCGAGTCGAGGCGCATCGGCTTGCCGAAGGACAGGAAGTCCCCGACCAGCCGGTTGAGGCGGCTGATCTCGCTCTTCATGGTCTCGAGGATGCGGTCGAACTCGGCGCGCCGCGCGGGCTCCTCGGGAGCCATGCGCTGCCGCACGTGGTCGATCGACAGGTTCAGGAGGTTCAAGGGATTCCGGATCTCGTGGGCGACCGCGGAGGCGAGTCGCCCGAGCGCCGTCGAGCGCTCCGCGAAGTGCAGCCGCTCCTCGAGGCGCCGGTTCTCCCGCAGCCGCTCCACCATCTCGTTGAAGGTGCGGGAGAGGCCCGCGATCTCGTCGCCTCCCTCGGGCTTGACCCGGACGGAGAGATCGCCGGCCATGACCTTGCGCGCCGCGGTCGTCAGCTCCTTGAGGGGCCGGCTGAGCGTGAAGGCCAGGTAGACGGAGAGGCCCATCCCCACGGCGAAGACGGCGAGCGTCGCGATCAACCGGCTCAGGAAGGCGACGTGGGAGAGGGCGGAGAAATCGTCGAGCGTGCGGGTGATGAGCAGCGTCCCCATCCGGCGGTCGCCGACGAGGATGGGCACGGTGAGCGTCGAGCTCGTCTGTCCGGAAGCCGACGGCGGGTCTCCCAGGACCCCCTTGATGACGAATTCCTTGCCCGGCTTGTTCTTGCGTACCAGTCGTTTACCGACGATGTTGGGGTTGGTGGAGGCCTGCACCTCGTCGGCCGTGTCGGCCACCGTGACGTCCTTGACCCCCAGCCGGCGGAGCTTGTCCGCGTAGGCGTCGAGCACGGCTTTCGGATCGCCCTCGCCGACCGGCTGCTCCTGCGTGATCTCGATCGCGGTCGACAACTCGTCGGTGTAGTCCCGAATCTGCGACAATAGGCTGCGTTCGCTCAAGAGGTGGAGGAAGAAGAGGCTGGCCCCGGAAAGCACCAGCAGCGACGTCATCATGAGGAGCAGCTTGGTCTTTAGATCCAGACCCGAGACCCCGCGCGAAAGCCCATCAGCCGGCATGGAGTTCAGTCTAGACCTGCCGGAGGCCGAGCCGCAATCATGAGCGCCCCTTCCGCTCTGCTCGTCGCCACCAGCGACACGGGAACCCGCGGCCTCCTCCGCAAGGCTCTGCACGTCCGCGCGGTGGACGTCGTGGAGGCCGCCGACGGCGTCGAGGCCTTGGCCCTCGCCCGCCGGCTCGAGCTCGACCTCGTGCTCCTCGATGCCTTCCTGGCCGTGCTCGACGGCATCTCGGTGTGCGCGCGCATCCGTGCCCTGGAGGGGATCAACCAGCCGCTGATCGCCATCATGGGGCTGAGCTCGGAGCGCACGGTGGAGCTCGCCTACCTGGAGGGGGCGGACGAGATTCTGCCCAAGCCGCTCAACCCCGCGCTCATCCGCCAGCGCGTGGAGCAGCTCCTGAAGCGCAAGCAGTCCGAGAACCACCTGCGGCTCATGGCGAGCGCGTTCGCGTCCGCGGGAACGGGGGTCACGTTACTCGACGCCCGGTCGTCCGAGTACCCGGTGACCCACGCGAACCGCGCCTTCCTGGACATGACGGGCTACACACAGCAGGAGATCGTGGGAAAGAACCTGCGGCTGCTGCGCGGACCGGAGACGGACGTGGCCGCCCAGACGGAGCTGCGCGACGCGCTGTCGTCGGGGCGGCCGGCGCGCGTCCTCCTCAAGAACTACCGCAAGGACGGCACGACCTTCTTCAACGACCTCGCCGCGGCGCCGCTCCTCGATCCCTCCGGGCGGGTCACGCACTACGTGGCGGTGCAGACCGACGTGACCTCCCGGCTCAAGTCGGGAAGGCTCGCGGTCGCCGACCTCGAGCAGTTCGCGGCGGAGCGCACGCGCGAGCTCGAAGGCTCGCTCCGTCTCGTCGAGGATCGCCGGCGCTTCACGGAAACGATCCTGAACAGCCTGGTCGCCTGCCTCATCACCACCGACGCCCAGGGCGTCGTCACGTTCGCCAACCGCGCGGCGCTCCACACGCTCGGAATCTCACTCTCGGACTGCGTGGGCCGCCCCGTGGTCGAGCTCTTCAACAACCACGACGAGCTCCGGGACGCCATCGCCCGGGGCCCGGACCGCGCGGAGCGCCGGCTGGACTTCCCGGTCATATCTCCGGGCGGAGCGCGCCTCTACGTCGGCATGTCCATCATGAGCGTGCCCGACGAGTACAAGAGCGAGGTCGGCTACGTGCTCCTCTTCCGCGACCTCGCGGAGACGCTCGAGCGCGAGGCCTCGGAGAGGTTGAGCCGGGAGTCCGCGGCGACGGAAGCGGAGGCCGCGGTCCTCGCCGACGTGCGGCGGGAGCCGGGGGACGCGCCGGCAGCGCGCGACACTCCCGACGGCGGCGCTTCAGACCCCACGGCGAGCGACTCGCCGGTCTCCCGCCGACGCCCGCACCTCGCGCTGCGCTACTGCCGTCCCGGAGAGCTCATCCAGCTCGCGATGCACACGATCGCCCCCGACCTCGCGGGCAGCGTCCCGCTCGAGGCGCCCGCGGGCCTGCCCGAGGTTCTGGTCGATCGCGAGCAGGTCGTGGACGCGCTCGGCCGCCTCCTCGGCAACGCCGCGCACCGGGCGGGCGGGGCCTCGCTGCTCCGCGTCCGCCTCGCCGAAGAAAAGGCAATGGGGGAGCGCGGCGTGCGCCCCGAGCCCTTCGTCCGCATCGACATCCTGTTCCCGCCGGTGGCGATCACAGAGGACGACATCGGCACCGATCCCGGGGGGACGCGGCGGCGCGCTCACCGCCGCGAGGACCTCGCCACCGCGGAGCAGCTGCTGCAGGCGAACGGCGGCCGGCTCATCCCTTCGGCCCCGGAGAACGAGGGGCGATGCCTGTCTGCGCTCATCCCGGCGGGATCGCGACCGCTCGTCCCGCCGCAGGCCTGAGCGCTACAACCCCATCTTCTTGATCCAGCGGTAGAGCGTCCGCGGGGACACCCCGAGGATCTCGGCCGCCTTCTCGCGGCGCCACTTGGCCTGCTCGAGGGCCGCGCGCACGCGCGACGGATCGGGGCCGTCGCCGTCGTCGAAGGCCTCGCCGTTCGCGCCGCCGCCGCCGCCGCCGGCGCCTGCGCCCACGGCCGCGAGGGCAGGGGCGGGACGGGAGACCGGAGCCCGGCCCGAGCGCTCGAGGATCTCGGGAGGGAGATCGGGGACGTCGATGCTCTCGCCTTCGGCGAGGAGGCCGGCCCGCTCGACGGCGAAGTGCAGCTCGCGCACGTTGCCGGGCCAGTCGTAGTGGGTGAGGGCCTGGAGGGCGCCCGCGGTGAACCGCTTCTGGTTCGCGAGCCCCTTCGCGAAGTGCTCGACGAGGAGGGGCACGTCCTCCGGCCGCTCGCGGAGCGGCGGGATCACGACCTTCACACCGTTGATCCGGTAGAAGAGGTCCTTCCGGAAGCGCCCCGCCCCCACCTCCTCTTTGAGGTCGCGGTTCGTCGCGCAGACCATGCGGAAGTCGGCTCGTCGCTTGCGGGTGGCGCCCACTCGGTAGAAGGTCCCGCTGTCGAGCACGCGCAGGAACTTCGACTGGATCTCGGAGGCCATCTCCCCGACCTCGTCGAGGAAGAGCGTCCCGCCGTCCGCGACCTCCACGAGGCCGGGCTTCTCGTTGCCCGCCCCGGTGAAAGCCCCGCGCTCGTGGCCGAAGAGCTCGCTCTCGAGCAGCGTCGAGGGTACGGCCGCGCAGTTGAGGTCCACGAAGGCCTTGCCGGAGCGCGGCGACAGCCGGTGCAGGTGCTGCGCGAGCAGCTCCTTGCCGACGCCGCTCTCGCCCTCGATCAGGATCGGGGTGCGGGCCGCGGCGACCATCTCGATCGTGCGCAGGACCTTCTGCAGAGCGGTGGAGCGCGTGAGGATGTCGGACGCCATCCCTCGCTGCACCTGGAAGCGGAGCCGCCGGTTCTCGCGCTCGAGGAACGTCTTCTCGCCCGCCTTCTCCACGCGCATCCCGAGCTCTTCGAAGTTCGGGGGCTTGGTGAGGTAGTCGAAGGCGCCGAGACGCATCGTCTCGATCGCGGACTGCACGTTGGCGAAGCCGGTGACGATGATCGTCTGCAGCTCGGGGTGGTCCTTGCGGACCTGGGCCAGGATCTCGACGCCGTCCGCGTCGGGGAGCTTGAGGTCGAGGAGCAGCACGTCCCACTCCTGGGAGGCGAGGGCCTTGGCCGCGGCCTTGCCGGTCGGGCAGACCTTCACCTCGTGGCCCGCCTTCCCCAGGAATCGCGCCACCGTCAGGCCGAACGTGGCCTCGTCTTCCGCCACCAGCACCCGGTAACCGGTGCTCATGCCGCGCGTCCTCCTGCCGTCCGGATGACGACCCGGAAGCACGACCCCTGCCGCCGCGGCACGTACATCAGGTCTCCGCCGTGGCTGCGCAGGAGGCTGCGGGCGACGGCGAGGCCGAGGCCCGCTCCGCGCCCCGAGTCGTTCGTGAAGGGTTCGAACATCTGGGGGCGCGCCGCCTGCGGCACGCCGGGTCCGGTGTCGATCACGTCCAGGATGAGCTGGCGTCCGCGGTGCGCGGCCTGGACCGTGAGGGTGCCCCCCGTGGGCATGGCTCGCGACGCGTTCATGGCGAGCGCCATCATCACCTGCCTGAGCGAGTCCGTCTCGATGTGGGCGGCGGGAAGCGCCTCGGGGATGCGCGCCTTCACGCGGATGCGCGTGAAGGCGGGATGCCGCTCCACGAGGCGGAGCGTCGTCCCCACGGTGTCCGGGATGTCCGCGGTGCGGCCCGGCGACGGCCGCGCGGACTCGAGGAGGAAGCCCACGATCCGCTCGCACCGGTGGACTTCCTCGCGGATGAGGTCGCGGAAGCGCCGCGCCTCGCGCTTCTCCTTTCCCGACGTGCGCACGGCGAGCGAGGACAGCGCCTCCGCGCAGCCCGCGATGCCGGCGAGGGGGTTCGAGACCTCGTGCGCGACTCCAGCCACGAGCTGGCCGAGGAAGGCGAGCCGGTCGCTCGCGATGAGCCGCATCTCGAGCGCGCGCTTCTCCGTGATGTCCTCGAACCAGGAGAGGACGTGCGTCACGCCGCGTCCCCGCCTGACGGGGAGGCGGCGGATGTGGAAGAGACGCCCGTGGGCTTCCGTCATCTCCTCGTAGATCTTTCCCGTGCGGAAGATTTCCTCGAAGATCACCGACGTCACGCGGTAGCCGGCAGGAGGGATGAGCTTCTTGAGCGGCTGGCCCAGGACCTTCTCGCGCGGCAGCCCGAGCGGGCCCTTCTCGCGCACCGTGTTCCAGGCCACGACGCGCAGGTCTCGGTCGACCAGATAGAGCCCCACCGGAAACGCGTCCAGGAGAGCCGCTCCGAGGTCGGGGAGACCCTCCTTTGGCCGGGCGGTGAGCCTGGGCACGGTGCAGAGTATAGCCGTTTCTAGAGTCGGTTCAGATCGTCCTCGCCCAGGAGCATACGGTCGATGCCCCGCGCCCGGCCGGATTCGGGGTCCACGTCCACCACCGCGGCCGCGAAGCGGGGGTCGCCCTTGGCGGTCTCGAAGCGGGTGGGCATCCCGGTGAGGAAACGGCGGAGGATCGCGTCCTTCTCGACGCCGATCACCGAGTCGTAAGGTCCGGTCATCCCGAGATCGGTGCAGTACGCGGTCCCCTTCGGGAGAATGCGGTGGTCGCAGGTCGGGACATGGGTGTGCGTGCCCACGACCGCCGAGACCTTGCCGTCCAG
>JBKPBQ010000617.1:0-6329 GCA_046726955.1 Acidobacteriota bacterium | reverse complement strand
TCGACTCGCGGGACTTCGCGTCCTGGGCGAGCGCGGTGGTCGCGCCGAGCGCCCCCACCGCTCCGAGAAAGCCGCGTCTGTCCAGGGATCAGGCCGCCTTGGCCTTGACTCCCAGCACCTTCCCGAAGATCCCGACCGCCTTCTTCATCTCGTCGAGGGTCCCGACCGAGATGCGGACGTGCGACTTCTCGAAGGGCGGGAAGTCGCGGGCCACGAGGATGCCCTCGGCCCGGCAGGCTTCGCGGAAATCCTTGGCCGGCCGGCGGATGTTCACGAACAGGAAGTTGGTCTGGGAGTCGGTGGCGGCGAAGCCGGCCTTGGAGAACCAGTCGCTCGTGAAGCGGCGCGCCTCCGTGTTGCGGTCGCGCTCCGCGGCGATCCGCGCCTCGTCCTTGATCGACGCCGTGCCGCAGACGACGCCCGCGAGGTTCAGGGCGTTGCCGCCCTCCCAGGAGGCGATCTTCTTGATCGTGTCGGGATGCCCGATCGCGTAGCCGAGGCGCAGGCCCGCCATGCCGTGGGCCTTGGAGAAGGTCCGGGCCACCACCACCCGGGGGTTGGCGATCGCCGCCGCCACCTGCGTCTTGTGCGAGGGGTCGGTCACGTAGTCGTGATAGGCCTCGTCGATGAGGACCGTCGTGTCGGGCGAGGCGGTGAGCACGCGGTCGATGAAGCCACCCACGGCGTCCGCCGAGTGGAGCGTGGCCGTCGGGTTGTTGGGGTTGTTGAGGAACACGACGCCCGCGCCCTTGGCCGCGTCGGCCATCGTCGCGAGATCGAGCTTGAGCGTGCGGTCGAGGGGGATCGCGCGCACGGGCGTGCCGATCAGCTCCGCGTAGCCCGCGCACTCCTCGTAGGTGAGCTCGCCCGCGACGAGCGGGCGCGTGGGCGACGTGAACATCTGGACCGCCGAGCGCAGGATCTGCGTGGAGCCGCAGCCGGTGACGACGTTCTCGGGCTTGATCGAGAACGAATCCGCGATCGCCTTGTGGAGGTCGTCGATCTGCCCGAAGACGTAGCGGCCCGCGGGGCCGCCTTCTCCGATCGCGGCCTTGAGCGCCTCGAGCGCCGCCGGTCCGGGGCCGAGCGGGTTCTCGTTGTTGTGGAGGAGCATCGGCCGCGGAGGCGGCGCGCCCGGGGTCGAGAGCTCGACGACCTGCGCCCAGGCGTCGTGACGGGCCGCGTACGCGACGACTCCGCCGATTCCCAGGGTCCTGACGAACGAACGGCGGGTAAACGCCATCGCGCCCTCCTGATGCTGGCGGTCGTTGGTCGGCGTCGATACGGGGGGCCTCACGCGCCCGCTCCCTTGCTCGCGGCGAGGACGCGCGAGAACACCTCGGTCGCCCGCTTCATCTCGTCCATCGTTCCGAGCGAGACGCGCGCGTAAGTCTTCTCGAGGGGCGGGAACTTCCGTCCGACCAGGACCTTCTGCTCGGCGCAGGCCTTGCGGAAGTCCTCGGCGGGCCGGTTGATCTCGACGAACACGAAGTTGGTCTGCGACGCCATCACCTTGTGGCCGAGCCCCTGGAAGAACGTCGTCGTGAACTGCCGCACCTCGGTGTTGCGCGCCCGCTCCGCCTCGATGTGCGCCGGGTCGCCGAGGGCGGCGACCGCGGCGGCGACGGTCAGGGAGTTCTGGTTGAAGGTGATCGCCCAGCGGTTGAAGGCCTCGATCGTCCGCGGCTGGCCAACCGCGTAGCCCACGCGGAGGCCCGCCATGCCGTAGGCCTTGGAGAGAGTCCGGGTGATGAAGACGTTCGGGTGCTCGAGGGCCAGCGCGAGCGAGGTGGCGTAGCCGGGATCGGTCACGTAGTCGTGGTAGGCCTCGTCGATCAGGATCGCCGTCTCCGGCGACTCGCGCCGCACGCGGGAGACGAACTCGGCCATCGCCTTGGCGGAGTGCACGGTCCCCGTGGGGTTGTTTGGGTTGCAGAAGAACACCAGCCCCGACCACCGCGCGGCCTGGGCCATGCGGTCGAGGTCGAGGCGACCCTCCTTGTCCACGGGCACGCGCTTGACGCCCACGCCGAGCTGCTCGGCCATCTGCTCCGGGCTCTCGAACGAAGGAGAGGCGGTGACGAGCGGGCGGGACGACGAGGTGTAGAGCCGGACGGCGGTCCGCAGCAGCTCCCACGAGCCCGCGCCGAGGGAGACGTTCTCGGGACGCACCGAGACCTTGCGGGCGATCGTGTCGCGCAGGTCGCCCATGGAGGGCCGGGCGTTCGTGGGATACCGCCCCGCGTCCTGGAACGCACGCACGAACGCCTGCACCGCGGCCGAGCCGGGGCCCAGCGGGTTCTCGTTGCTGCTGATCCGGATGGGCGGTGCCTCCGCGGCTCCGGCGTCGCCGCCGGTGTCCACACCTTCAGCCACGGCGGCCTCGCGGCCGCGGGCGGCCATGAATGCGTGCGAAGGCGATCCGTCGTCTGCCCTTCCGGCGACGGTCAGGAACGAGCGGCGGGAAAGCGGCATGGGTTGTTCCCTCCCTGCGGTCTCGACGAGCCACGGGTCTCTCGATTTGGCGCTTCTTGCAGATCCTACTGAAGGTGGCGGCTCGATGCCACCCGAAAATGGAATGCGTTCACCGGCCGACGGCCGCGCCGTCGCGGTCCCGAGGGTCGCTTCCCCCCTCGAGGACGCCGTCCCCGCGCACCACGATCCCCTGGGGAATGCTGTCGAAGGGCCAGCCTTCCTTGAGCGCGTGGCCGCGAGCGCGCAGGAGTGCGACCGTGTCCGGCGAGAGGCCGTGGCTCTCGTAGTTGATCTCGTCGGGCAGCCACTGGTGGTGGACGCGGGGGGCGTCGATCGCCTGCTGGACGTTCATGCCGAAGTCCACGACGTTCACGATCACCTGCAGGACAGTATTGATGATGCGCCGTCCGCCGGGCGTCCCCACCGACATGAAGAGCTTCCCGTCCCTCGACAGGATGGCGGGCGTCATGCTCGAGAGCATGCGCTTGCCCGGCGCGGCGAGGTTGGGCTCGGTGCCGATGAGCCCGTCTTCGGTGGTGAGGCCGGGCCCCGCGTTGAAGTCGCCCATCTCGTTGTTGAGGAGGAACCCCGCCCCGGGGACGACCATCTTCGCCCCGAAGTCGTCCTCGATCGTGTAGGTGAGCGAGACGGCGTTGCGGTCCTTGTCCACGACGGACACGTGCGTCGTCTCGGCGCTCTCCTTCGGCCAGTCGAAGCGATCGGCGGACGAACGCGAGGCGCGATCCTCGCGGATCGTCTGGCGCAGCTCCGCCGCGTAGGTCTTGGAGACCAGGCGGTCCAGTGGCATCGCGGGGACGAAGTCGGGATCGCCGATGTAGTGGGCGCGGTCCGCGTAGGCGCGCCGGCTCGCTTCGGCGAGGAGGTGGACGGCCGCCGCCGATCCGAAGCCCTTCTCGCGCAGGTCGTATCCCTCGAGGATGTTGAGCATCTCGACGAGCGCGGTGCCGCCGGAGCTCGGCGGCGGGATGCTCAGGACCTCGTAGCCGCGATACGTGCCGCGAAGCGACGGGCGGCGGCGGGGCTCGTACTTGCGGAGGTCGTCGCGCGTGAGGATCCCTCCCGTGCGCTTCATCTCCTTTTCGATCAGCTCGGCCGTCGGCCCCTCGTAGAAGCCCGGCGGTCCCTCGACGGCGATCCTCTCGAGCGTCCGCGCGAGGTCGGCCTGTTGCAGGCGGTCGCCGGGCTCGAGCGCCACGCCGTTCCGCGTGAACTGCGCGATGGTGGCCGGGTACTTCTTCATGTAGGGGAGGTAGTACTTCAGATCGCGCGAGAGCGTTTCCGTCACCGTGAAGCCGTCGCGGGCGAGCGCGATCGCGGGCTCGACGAGGCGCTTCCAGGGCAGCTTGCCGTGAGTCTTCCACGCGAGGTGCAGGCCTTTCACCGTGCCCGGGACGCCGACGGCGAGCGCGCTGTCGTGGTGGAGCCCCGGGTCGTACTTGCCGTCGCGAAGGAACATCTTGGCCGAAGCCGCCGCCGGCGCCGTCTCGCGGAAGTCGAACGTCTCGGCCTCTCCGGCGGCCGAGCGGTAGAGCAGGAATCCTCCGCCGCCAATGTTGCCGGCGGAGGGATGGACGACGGCGAGAGCCATTGCCGTCGCCACCGCCGCGTCGGTCGCGGTGCCGCCCTCCGCGAGCACCTTCGCGCCGGTCTCGGAGGCGATCGCGTTCTGGGAGGCCACCATGCCGTTCCGGGCCCGGACCGGGTCCACCCCCGCGTGCGCCGCGACGGGAACGAGGAGGAGCGAGGTGAGCCACGCGGCGGCCGACGCCCGGATCATCTTGCTCACTTGGCGGCTCCCCTCTGCTGGAGTCCCTTCACCACGCCGAGGATCAGGTTGTACGCGGCCTGGCGCGACTTCCCGTCCGCGTCGTTCGCGCCCGACGGCGTCGAGGCCACCCCGAAAGCCGCGGCCTTCTCGTGCTTGAACATCTCGGTGAGCGCCGCGCCGAGCTCCAGGCTCGTGGGACCGCCGGGCACGGTCAAGGGATGGCCGGCGACCTCCTTCGGATCGAGCACGTCCATGTCCACGTGGACGTAGATCACGTCGCTGAGCTCGGCCAGCCGCTTCATCTGCCGGTCGATGTTCGGCGAGCGTGTCTTGATGTCCTCCACGCTGAGCATCTCGATGGCCGAGCGGTCGATGAGGTCCTGCTCGAGTGGATCCGTGTCGCGCACGGCGGCGAGGACGATCTGCTTCTCGGCGAGCGCCGGATCGAGGCCCGACTTCAGCCGGAGCCGCGACAGGCACATCCCCGCGGAGATCGCCACGGGCATGCCGCCGAGCATGCCGGAAAGCGTCGTCTCCGGAGTGTTGAAGTCGCCGTGAGCGTCGATGAACACGAGCCCGACCCGCAACGGCCGTGCGCTGGGACCCGACTTCTGGAGGCCGCCGAGCATGCCCATGATCGAGCTGCAGTTGGCGAGGAGGCCGACGGGAACGAAGCCTCCCTTGCGGTCGGCGGCGACGATCTGGGCGAGATGGCCGTTGGCGAGCCCGAGGCGGTTCCACTCCCCGTAGGCCTTCTGCTCCTCGGGGGCAAGTGTGACCGTCGAGATCGGCTTCAGCCGGCAGCCCTGCCCCTCGAGGACCTTCTGGATGCCGCCCTTCTCCAGGTAGTCGGGGCTGTCCGACAAGTCGGGAAGGTTGCGCTCGCCGCGATACGGCATCTTGACGAGCGCCAGCGGGCGGTCGTCGCCTCGTGCGGCTGGCCCGGGCAGGGCCAGCACGACCACGGCAAGAAGAAGTCGTGTCCTCATTGAAGAGCCTCCGATATCGTGGTCAGGCGGCGCCGCCTCCCCGCATCCCCTGGAAGAGCGCGCGGTGGCCGGCGAGGATGCGCTGCCGCGCCTCCTCGTTCACGTCCATCTCCCAGACGCCCCGCTCGAATGTGCCGCCGAGGAGGATGCCGTCGCGGCGCGGGAACATGTAGAGACCGCCGCTGATCACGATGTAGTCCACTTCAGACTGGGGCAGCAGGAAGGTGAGCTGGCCCTTCACCGGCGTGATCTCCGCGTCGCCGAAGAGGGTGCCGGCGCCGAGGCCGGTGCAGTTGATCACCACCGGCTCAGGCAGCGCCTGCACGTCCTCCCGCCCGCGGAGCTCGCGCACGACGATCCGCCCTCCCGCGAGCCGCACGTCGCGCTCCATCGCGGCGAGGTAGGTCGGCGGCTCCACGAGCATCGTCGTGAAGCGGCGGGCGTAGCGCGCCGCGAACGGGTGCTCGTCCGGCCGGAGCTCACGCGCCTCGGGGTAGAGGTCACGGACGAGGCTCTGCTCCCACCACTCGTGGAGCGGCGCGTCCGACAGGATGTAGTTCTCGAGCCAGCGGATGCCGTAGTCCGCGGGAGCGAGCTGCTGG
Organism: Acidobacteriota bacterium; assembly: GCA_046726955.1. Lineage (GTDB taxonomy): Bacteria > Acidobacteriota > Vicinamibacteria > Fen-336 > Fen-336 > CAVPGH01. Next base: position 474 of record JBKPBQ010000617.1, on the reverse strand, counting down.
TAGGAGCGGTGGGCGAGCCGCGCGGCCCGGGAGAGGAGCGCGTCCGACTCGCTGGTGCGCCGCTCCGCGTCCATGACCGAGGTCGGGCTCCACTGCCCGCCCGCGATGTTCGACGTCGTGTGGGGCGGCAGGTCCTTCGCGTAGATCGTAACCTCGGCCCCGCGCCGCTGGAGGAGGCGGGCGGCGGCGAGGCCGACGGCTCCGCAGCCGAGTACGGCGCAGCGCTTCTCCCCCGTCTTCCAGGCTTCGTCGACCGCGAGCTCGGACGTCCCCCAGGACAGCGTGATGCCGCCCCCGCCGTGGCCGTAGTTGTGGACGACGGTCTTGTCGCCCATCTTCTCGACCTCGAGGCGGAAACCGGAGGGGCGAAAGGGCCGCAGGCCGACGACCGTCCGGATGACGCGATCCCCGGAGACCCGAACGGGGATGAGCCGACGCGGCGGCTCGCCGCCCGCCGCCGGCGTGACGCGCCGA
>JBKPBQ010000616.1:0-5855 GCA_046726955.1 Acidobacteriota bacterium | reverse complement strand
GGGAGTGGGCGCGGAGGAGAAGGTGAAGGCGGGCGGCGTGAAGATGGCGGCGCCTCCTCCCGCCCCCCGGCGGCCCTCGGCCCCCGCGGCGCAGTCGGGCCCGCGCCGCTCGGACTCCGAGTTCGAAGACCTGATCGAGAGGTAGAGCGTGCAGGCCAATTGTCCGCAGTGCTCGCAGAAGATCGCGATCGACGACGCGAAGGTTCCGGACCGTCCGTTCAACGTCCGCTGCCCCAAGTGCCAGAACGTCGTGAAGCTCCCGGGGAAGAGCGGGGCCGCCACCGAGGCTTCGGCTCCTCCTCCACCCGCGCCCGCTCCCTCGTCGGCTCCGATGCAGGCCACGATCACCAGCTCGGTCCCGTCCATCCCCGCCATGGCCGACGACGTCCGCGCGCAGCTCATGGCGCAGCTCAAGAGGGAGATGCACACGGGCGGTGAGGGCGGCGCCGTCGAGACGGCGCTCGTCGTCTTCCCGGACGCCGGCCACAGTACGGGGATCGCCCAGACCCTCACCCGTCTCGGCTACGAGGTGGAGACCGTCGACGACTTCGACGAGGGGGCCCGACAGCTCGAGCAGGGGGCCTACGCGATCGTGGCCACCGCGCGCGTGGGCGCGCAGCCGGGCAAGCCCGAGAGCCTCTACCAGCGCATGCTGCGCCTCAGCCCGGAGGCGCGGCGGCGCGTCTTCGTGATCCTCGTGGGCGACGAGTTCCGGAGCGGAGACAGCACGCAGGGCTTCGCGACGCTCGCGGACCTCGTGATCCACACGAAGGACGCACCGACGGCCGACGGCTACATCAAGGCCTACCAGGCCGCGCGCAAGCGACTCTTCCAGCCCATGGAGGAGGCGCGCAAGCGCGTGGAGACGGCCGTCATCTAGCCTTTCGATCCATTGACGAACCGGCTGACCTCGAGCCCCTTGCCGATCGGCAGCGTGACCGACTCGACACCGGGATAGGCGCGTACGGCGTCGACGTAGTGCCAGAGGTCGTGCGAAAGGATGTTGTCCGCGACCACGATGGCCCCGGGCGAGAGCCGGAGCATGGCGAGGAAGCGCTCGTAGTCGTCCTTCTCGCAGTCGATCAGGACGAACTCCAGGCCTGCATGCTGCCCGAGGACCTGCCCCGCGTCCGCCAGGACGAAGTCCACGTGATCGGCGAGGCCGAGATCCTTCAGCCGCTGGCGGGCCTGTTCCTGACGCGTCCGCTCGATCTCGATCGAGACGAGGCGCCCGCCGGTCTCCCGCGCGGCGGCGGCCAGGGCAATCGTCGACAGCCCGCTCGAGCCGCCGATCTCGAGGAGGCGGCGGGCCGCGCAACCCGCGGCGAGAGCGCAGATGAACTCCGCCGAGGCCGGCTCGAGGTTGCGGTGCCGCTCCGACTTGGGGAGCCCGCGGGCGTCCTGCGACAGCTTCTCCGACCAGAGGCTCGCGATGGCTTCCCGCTCGGCAGGCGTCAGCACCCGGCGATTCTATTCGAGCGGGCGGACCCGCGGTCAGCCGCGACGCCCGGCGTCGGGACTAGAATGGCCGGCCATGGACCGCCGCCGCTTCGGAATCCTCTGCGCCGGCGCCGTCCTCCTCGCGCGCCGGGCGCCGCTCGTCGCGGCCGAAGCCGCGCGCAAGGTCGTGGTGGTGGGCGGAGGCATCATCGGCGCCTCCATCGCCTTCCACCTCGCGCGGCGCGGGGCATCGGTCACGCTTTGTGAGAAATATCGGCCCGCGGCCGGCGCGACGGAGAAGTCCTTCGCCTGGATCAACGCGACCTTCTCCAAGCAGCCGCGGTCCTACTTCGAGCTCAACCGGCTGGGGATGGCGGCCTGGCAGCAGCTCGACCGCGAGCTCCAGCACGCGCTGCGCGTCCGGTGGGGCGGCAGCGTCGAGTGGTATCCGCCGGGCGAGGAGGCAGAAGCGTTGCGGCGCGACCTGCGCCGCCATCAGCAGTGGGGCTACGGCGCCCAACTCGTGGAGGACGCCGAGCTGCGGCGGCTCGTGCCGGGTGTCGCGCCCGGACCCGTCGCTGCTGCGTCCTTCAGCGATCAGGAAGGATCCGTGGATCCCGTGCATGCCGTCGAGGTCCTGATCGCGGGTGCGCGGGAGAACGGCGCGCGGATCGTTCACCCCTGCGAGGTCACCGGTTTCGAGTGCGACTCAGGGCGCGTGCGCGCGGTCCGGACGACGGCGGGCGTGATAGAGGCAGACACCGTGGTGCTCGCGTGCGGAGTGGACACACCTCGCGTTGCGGCCATGGTCGGGCTGACGGTTCCCCTCAAGGACGCGCCGGGTGTGCTCGCGCACTCGGCACCGCAGGCGCAGCACCTGGAGCGGGTCACGCTGGCCCCCGGCGCCCACGTCGTGCAGCGACCCGACGGACGCGTCGTGACCGGATCGAGTTTCGGCGGCTCGCCCGTGACGCATCAGGACCCCGAGTACGGACGCCAGCTCCTGCGGGAAGCGGCTCGATTCCTGCCGGTCTTCGGCGGCGTGGCCCTCGACCGAGTGACGCTCGGTTGGCGCGTGATGCCCAAGGACGAGCTGCCGATCGTCGGGTTCGCCGCCCCCTGCCCCAACGTCTACGTGGCCGCCATGCACAGCGGCGTCACGCTGGCCCCGCTCATCGGGCAGCTCGCCGTCGCCGAGATCCTGGACGGCGTGACCGTCGACATCCTCGAGCCCTATCGGCTGTCGCGGTTCACGTAGAGACGGAACCAAGCTCCACCGTCCCAGACTTCGTCCGCTTGCTCGATGGCCTCTGCCAGGCTGTCCACCCAACCGAAGCACAGGGCTTCGTCGAGCGCGTCCTTGTAGTCGATCGACGTCGCTCCGCTGTGCTTCTTGTGGAAGATGAGCCAGATCTCGGACTCGGAGCCGTGGTGCTCGGCGAGCCAATCCCGCCAGCTCTCCACGGACTGCGCGAGTAACGTCTTCATGACGGGTTCCCTTCCAGCCAGCGCACGAGCAGGTAGATCCCCCGCCCGACGAGGCTCAGGGACGGAAACGCGCAGATCGCGAAGACGAGCCAGACGAGCCAGGCGCGCTCACGAGTGACCGCGTACCAGAGGAGGCCCGCCAGTCCGAGGAGGAAAAGGGTGACGAGCATGAGGAAGCCGATGGCCATGCCCGCCTGCGGGTCGTTCGTCGTGGAAGACCAGGCCCAGCCGACGACGGCGAAGTAGCCCGCGAGCAGGACGCCCGCAACCGACGCGACGAAACGAAGCTTGCCGCGCGTCACGTCGAAGAGAGTGTCGCGGCCAAGGAACCTCTCTTTGCCGAACGGTTACGGAGGTTGCGAAGTTCGGTCGTTCGAAGCTGCACGTCAGCGCCTCCCTCCGCCGAACGGAGCCTATCGCTCTACTCGAGCATCCGCCACGCGATCAAGACGAGCGCCGCCCCGTACATCGTCCCGCAGATCGGGAAGATCCGATCCGCGAGCCATCGCGGGAGGAAGATGTCGGCCACGGACCCCTGTCGTGCTCCTCGCCGTTCCGCGAGGATCGTGAGGGGGCACGTCCAGCCTGATGCTGCCAAGACCACACTCTCGACCAGCAGCAAGACGACCGCGACCCAGGTCCACGTCGTGATGCGATCGGCGATGCCGCTGTAGAGCGCGTAGACCGTGCACAGGCTCAGAATCCAGAAGATGATGGTGTGAACCAGCTTGACCTGGAAGAGCGAGATTCTCACCGCTGGCGTCTCGTCTCCGAGGCCTGCCGAAACCCTGCGTCGAGCGGCCCTACTCCGGCCCCGGCCCCTTGGCTCCCGACGCGGGGACGTAGCAGTCGCGGACGTAGTCGCGAACCATGCGGGTCGCGCTGAAGGGGGCGACCACCGACTCGATCGAGGCCTTCATGGTCTGGATCCAGAGGCGCGGCAGGCCCCCCTCGTCCCGCGTGAAGAACCGCGGCACGACGTCTTCCGACAGGATCCTGTAGAGCGACTCCGCATCGCTCTGGTCCTGGACCGCGGTGTCCGGGTCCACCTTGTCGTCGCCGATGGCCCAGCCGTTGTCGCCGCGGAAGCCCTCCGCCCACCAGCCGTCGAGGATGCTCACGTTGACGCCGCCGTTGATCGGCACCTTCTGCCCGCTCGTGCCGCTCGCCTCCTGGGGACGGCGAGGGGTGTTGAGCCAGACGTCGCAGCCCTGGACCATGGCCCGGCCGATCTCGATGTCGTAGTCCTCCAGGAACACGAGCTTGCCCTGGAACTCCCCCTTGGTGAGCACGACGATCCGGCGGATCACCTCCTGGCCCTCGCGGTCCGCGGGATGGGCCTTGCCCGCGAAGATGAGCTGCACGGGCCGCGCCGGGTCGGCGACGAGCGCGCGCAGGCGGTCGAGGTCGGCGAGGATCAGGAAGGCCCGCTTGTAGGTGGCGAAGCGGCGGGCGAAGCCGATGGTGAGGGCGTGGGGATCGAGGAGGCTCTCCACCATCCGAAGCTCGTCCGGAGAGAGGCCGTGCCGCGCCGACTGCAGGCGCACGCGCTCCCGCACGAAGCGCACGAGGCGCTCCTTCTGCGACCGGTGCGCCGCCCACAGCCCCGCGTCGGGGACGTCGCGGATCTTCGTCCAGAACTCGGGCTCCAGGAGGTGCTCCTCCCAGTGAGGGTCGAGGTGCTGCGTGTAGAACGAGCGCATCTCCGGCCCGATCCAGCTCTCGCTGTGGACGCCGTTCGTGATCGCGCCCACCGGCTCCTCGCTGCCGCCGTCGAAGACGTGCCGCCACATGGCCGAGGACACCTTCGCGTGCAGCTTGCTCACGCCGTTCGTGCGCGACGACATCCGGATGGCGAGCGCGGTCATGTTGAAGTTGCCGTTGTCGGCGCCGAGGGCGAGCGCCTCGTCGGGGTCGCAGCCCACCTCGCGGACCCAGAAGTCGAGGTAGCGGCGGACGAGCTTGCGGTCGAAAGTTTCGTTGCCCGCGGGCACCGGGGTGTGCGTGGTGAAGACGGTGTTGCGCGCCACCGCCTTCAGCGCGTCGGCGAGGCCGTCGCCTTCGCGCACGCGCTCGCGCGCGCGCTCCAGGTTCAGGAAGGCGACGTGCCCTTCGTTCATGTGCCAGACCGCGGGCTGGATGCCGAGGGCGACGAGCGCGCGCACGCCCCCCACGCTGAGCACGATCTCCTGGCAGAGCCGCATCTCGCGGCCGCGGACGTAGAGGACGCCCGTGATGGGACGGTCCGCGGGGTCGTTGAGGGGGATGTCCGTGTCGAGCATGAGCACGGGCACGCGTCCCACCTGCGCCTTCCAGACCGCGGCCTGCACGACGCGGCCGGGAAGGTCGACGGGCACCGTGAGCACTCCTCCGCCCGGAGACTGCACGGGCAGGATGGGCAGGCGCGCGAAGTCGTAGTCGGGGAAGATGTGCTGCTGGAATCCGTCGCCGTCCACCGTCTGGCGGAAGTAGCCGGACCGGTAGAGGAGGCCTACGCCCACGAGCGGCACCCCGAGGTCGCTCGCGGCCTTGCAGTGGTCGCCGGCGAGGATCCCAAGGCCGCCGGAGTAGACACCGAGCGACTCGTGGATGCCGAACTCCATCGAGAAGTAGGCGACGGGGCCGGGGAGGTCGAGGCCGTGCTCCGCCACCCACCGCGGGCGCGAGCGGTACTCGTCGAGCTTCTGGATCACCGCCTCGTAGGTGCGCCGAAACTCGGAGTCGGAGAGGAGCCGCATCCACTGCCGCGGCTCGACGTTGATGAGCAGCTGCACCGGGTTGTGGTAGCGGCGCCAGTGCTCGGGGTCGATCCACGCGAACAGCCGCGTGCACAGGGGCGACCACCCCCACCAGAGGTCGTAGGCGAGGTCCCGCAGCCGCTCCACGCTCTGTCTCTTATACACATCTGACGCTGCCGACGACAACTG
>JBKPBQ010000615.1:0-14207 GCA_046726955.1 Acidobacteriota bacterium | reverse complement strand
CGCGCCGGTGGACGGGGCGGCGGTGGCGGAGCCCGTCGAGTACAAGTCGCCGAACGACGAGGACGCCACCCGGGCCCACATGCGCAACTGGATCCACGCCATCCGCACCAAGGGCAAGCCGATCGAGGACGTGCGCTTCGGCCACCACGCCGCGCTCGTGGGCCACATGTGCAACCTGTCGTACCGCTCCGGGAAGCCGGTGCGGTGGAACAAGGCGACGCAGAAGGTCGAGGTCTAGGCAGGCCCTACCAGCGGCGGGGCGCGTTCTTCACGCAGCGCACCGTGTCGCGGGCGATCAAGAGCTCCTCGTTCGTCGGGATGACGAACGTGCGCACGCGGGCTCCGTCCGCGGAGACGTCGCCCTCCTGGCCGCCCACGGCGGCCGCGTTCTTGGCGGCGTCGAGGGCGATGCCGACGAAGCCGAGAGTGGAGGCGATGCGCGCGCGGATCTCCGCCGCGTTCTCGCCGATCCCTCCGGTGAACACGAGCGCGTCCGCCCCGCCCATCTGCGCCAGGTAGGCGCCGACGTAGTGCCGGACGCGGTGGCAGAAGATGTCGATGGCGAGGCGCGCGCGCCTGTCCTGGTGGACGCGCTCCTCTTCGAGGAGCTCGCGCATGTCGTTCGTGAGCCCCGAGATCCCGAGGAGCCCGGACTGCTTGTTGAGGAGCGTGTCGATCTCCGTGAAGGAGAAACCCTCCTTGTGGTGCAGGAACTCCAGCACCGAGGGGTCGATGTCGCCCGAGCGCGTGCCCATCACGAGCCCCTCGAGCGGCGTCAGGCCCATCGAGGTGTTGATGGAGGCGCCGGCGCGGATCGCGCACGCCGAGCAGCCGTTGCCGAGGTGGAGCGTGACGACGTGCGTCTCCTCGGGCGTCTTGCCGGTGAGCGCGCGGTAGCGGTAGGCCACGTAGCGATGCGACGTGCCGTGGAAGCCGTAGCGCCGGACCCGGTGGCGAACGTAGAGCGGATAGGGGATGCCGTACAGGTACGCAACCTCGGGCATCGTCGAGTGGAACGAGGTGTCGAAGACGGCGACCTGGGGCACGCCCGGGCCCAGGAGCTCGCGCGCCGCGTAGACGCCCTTGAGGTTCGCCGGGTTGTGCAGGGGAGCGAGGTCGATGCAGTCCTCGATCTGGTCCACCACCGCGTCGTCGATGAGCGTCGAGCGCGTGAGCTTCTCGCCCCCGTGGACGACGCGGTGGCCGACGGCGTGGATGTCGGCGAGCGCGCCCAGGCCGGGGATCGCCGCCTCCGGCGAGACGAGCCAGCGCAGCAGGTAGTCGAGCGCGGCCCGGTGATCGCGCAGGGGCGCCGTCCGGCGCACCGTGGGACGGCCCTCCACCTTGAGCGTGACGAGCGCTTCGCTGCCGATGCGCTCGATCACCCCGCGCGCGGACTGGCGGTCGGCGTTCCGCTCGATGGCGTCGAGATCGGTCTCGACCACCTGGAACTTGAGCGACGAGCTTCCGGTGTTCAGTACGAGTACGTTCATGGGCTCAATCGTAGCGTCTGGCCGCGTCGTGCGGGGTGAGCCATCGGCATCAGGGTGTCACTCCGCGCGCAGGACCTCCAGCGGGGCGCGGCGGAAGACTTCGGTGCTGCCGAAGAGCCCCACAGCCACGGTCAGCGCGACGACGAGGAAGCCCAGCCCGGCGAGGGCGGCGAGGGGCAGGCTGAAGGGTGTGTCGAAGCGGAGCCGCACCAGCGCGTAGGAGGCCGCTCCCGCGAGGACGAGGGCGGTGGCCGAGGCGAGGAGGCCCAGGCTCGCGTACTCGGCGAGCAGGATGCGCAGGAGCTGCCGCCGGCTCGCCCCGATCGTCCGCAAGAGAGCCCCCTCGCGCACGCGCTGGGAGCGGCTCGCCGCCACCGCGCCCACGAGCACCACGACGCCGGCCCCGAGGCTGAAGAGCGCCATGAAGCGGATGGCGAGCGTCACACGGTCCACGAGCGTCTCGAGGGCGTGCGACACCTGGGCGAGGTCGAGGGTCGAGACGTTGGGGTGCTTCTCCACGAGCCGGCGCTGGAGCTGCCCTCGGCGGACCGGGTCGTCGAGGCGGGTCAAGGCCACGTAGGTCTGGGGCGCGTCGTCGAGCGGCCCCTCCGGGAAGACGACGAAGAAGTTCGTGTCGAAGCGCGCCCACTTCACGTCGCGCACGGCGGCGACGCGCGTGGGGATCTGGCGCCCCTGCACGTCCCAGACGATCTCGTCCCCGACCCTCACGTCGAGCTCGCGGAGGAGCGACACGTCGAGGGCGACGGGCACCGGACCGTCGGTCCGCCCCTTCCACTCACCCGGCCGCCACCAGTGGCCCGCCACGAGCTCCTCGGACGTGGTGAGCGCGTCGCGGTGGGTGCTGCGGTACTCGCGGCGGAGCGCCCACTTCCCCCGCGCCTTCTCCTCGGAGGAGACCCCGGCGAGGATCTGCGCGGCGGGCACGCCCTTCACCGACTGGATGCGCATGGGGACGATGGGGACGAGGGGCCGAACGCTCAGCCCCTCGTCGCGGAGCGCCTGCTCGACGGAAGCCCGCTGGTCGGGCTGGATGTCGAAGAGGGCCAGGTTCGGGCGCGTCGCACCCCCGTCCACGCGGAGGTCGCGGAGGAGGTTCTGCTGGACGAGCAGGAGCGTCCCCAGGAGGAACGCCCCGAACCCGAGGGCGAGCACGACGAGCAGCGTCTGGTTGGCGGGCCGGTAGAGGTTGGCGAGGCCCTGGCGCCACAAGTAGGGCAGCCGCGACGGGAAGAACCGGCGCAGCGCGCGCGTGAGGACGAAGGCGGCGAGCCAGAGCGCGAGGAGGGCGATCCCGATCCCTCCCGCGAACGCGAGCCCCGGCCTCACCGCTCCCGCCTGGAGCACCGCGAGCGCGGCGACGCTCGCGGCGAGGGCGAGGAGGACGAGGAGCTGCGCGGCGTCGCGCGGGGGCCGCGTCTCTTCTTCGTAGGGACGGCGCAGCGCCTGGAGCGGCGAGACGCGGCGGAGGGCGAGGAGCGGCAGGAGCGCGAAGACGAGCGCGACCCACAACCCGACGGCAACACCTCCCGCGATCGCCGCGGGCGAGGGGGAGTAGCCGACGTCCACGGGCAGCAGGTCGCGCAGGACGTGCGGGAGGACGATCTGCACGAGGACGCCCACGCACGCTCCCAGGAGGCTCCCCACGAGGCCGACCGCCGCCGCCTGCGCGAGGTAGACGGCGAAGACGGTGCGCGCGCTCGCGCCCAGGCAGCGCATCACCGCCACCGACTCGAGCTTCCTCTTGATGAAGACGTGCACGGCGCTCGCCACACCTAGGCCGCCGAGGAGGAGGGCGACTAGGGCCACGAGGCCGAGGTAGTTCCCGAGGCGCGAGAGCGTGTCGTTCATCCGGTCCTGGTCTTCGGAGACGGTGCGCAGCGAGGCCCTCTCCGCCTGGAAGCGCGGGCGGAAGCGGTCGGCGAGCCGCTGCGCGTTCGCGCCCGGCGGCAGCTTGAAGAGGACTTCGTACCGCGCCCGCGACCCGCGGACGAGGAGACCGGTCTCGTCGAGGAGGCGCGCGGGCATGAAGACGCGCGGGCCGAACGCCGCGCGGATGCCCACGTCCCCGGGCACGTTGACGACCGTCCCCCGGACGGGCAGGCGCGCGTCGCCGAGGGCGAGCGTGTCGCCCGTCGCGGCGCCGAGCTCGGCGAGGAGCGAGGGATCGACGAGGACGCCGCCCGTCTCCGCCAGCCGTTCCCACTCGCCGGGAGGATCCGTCTCGATGCGGCCGTAGTAGGGGAACCCGGGCTCCACGGCCGTGACCTGGACGAGCCGGGTGCCGCTCGTGCGCGGGAAGAAGGCCATGGCCCCGAAGCTCGTCGAGCGCGCGACCTGCACCTTCTGCCCGCGTCCCGCGTCCCGCGCCGCCTGCTCCAGCTCTTTCAGCAGGTCCTCCGTCTTCGCGGAGAACCGCTGGCCGCTCGCGAGCGACAGGTCGGCGCCGAGGAGAGCCTGGGCCTGCGCGCGCACCGAGTCCTGCAGGTTGTCCGTGAAGGAGTTGATGGCGACGAGGGCGCTCACGCCCACGCCCACGGCGAGAACGAGCAGGGAGAGTCGGCGCTTCGCGGCCCGGCTCTCGCGCCAGGCCATCGCCGCGACGAAGCGGAGGCCGCTCACGACCGGCTGAGGGTGACGGGCGCCGACGGCGCCGCCGCCGGACGAGAGCTGTCGGAGACGACGGCCCCGTCGGAGAGGCGGAGGATGCGTCGCGCCCTCTGCGCGAGGTCGTAGTCGTGCGTGACGAGGACGAGCGTCGTGCCCAGCTCGCGGTTGAGCTCGACCATGAGGCCGATCACGTTCGTGCCGTTGGCGGCGTCGAGGTTCCCGGTGGGCTCGTCCGCGAAGAGGATCTTCGGCCGGTGGCAGAACGCCCGGGCCAGGGCCACCCTCTGCTGCTCGCCCCCGGAGAGCTGGGCGGGGTAGTGGTGCCCGCGGTCCTGCAGTCCCACGCGGGCCAGGAGCTCCTCCGCCCGGGCGCGGCCGTCCTCGCCGCGCAGCTCGAGCGGGACCTGGATGTTCTCGCGGGCGGTGAGCGTGGGGATGAGATGGAAGGACTGGAAGACGAACCCCACGCGCTCGCGGCGGAGCGCGGCCCGCTCGTCCTCGCTGAGTGTCGCGAGGTCGACGCCGTCGAGGACGACGCGGCCGCTCGCGGGACGGTCGAGCCCGGCGAGGAGGCCGAGGAGCGTGCTCTTGCCGCTGCCCGACGGCCCCACCACCGCGAGGAAGCCGCCCGCCTCCAGCTCGAACGTGATATTCCTGAGAACGGTGATCTCGCGGCCGCCCGAGAGGAACGTCTTGGTGAGCGACTCGCAGCGGAGGATGGACATGCAGATCCCGGGTTACGCCCCCTCGAGCATGATAGCGAGAAAGCCGCGCGATCGTTGGGGAGCGCGCCCCTGAAAGCGATCGCGCTCGTCTTGACGGCCCTGACGCTCTCCTGTCGAGGCGCCTCGACGCCGGAGCCGGCCGGAAGCCGCGAGACGCCGGAACCGCAGTCGACGGCCGCCGCCGCCGACACCCGCCCCGTGATCCTGTTCCTCGGCGACAGCCTCACGGCCGGCTACGGCCTCGACCCCGGGGAGGCCTTTCCCGCGCTCGTCCAGGCCAGGCTCGACGAGGCCGGGCTGCGCTACCGCGTCGTGAACGCCGGCGTGAGCGGCGAAACGTCGGCGGGCGCGCTGCGAAGGCTCGACTGGCTCCTGAAGCAGCCGGTGGCGGTGGTCGTCGTGGAGACGGGAGCCAACGACGGCCTGCGGGGACAGGATCCCGAAACCACGCGGCAGAACATCCAGGACATCCTCGACCGCATCCGCGAGGTATCGCCCGCGCCCACGGTCGTGCTCGTGGGCATGGAGGCCCTCCCGAACTACGGCGCGCCCTACCGAAAGCAGTTCCGCGCGCTCTATCCGGACCTCGCGAAGAAGAACGGCGTTGCTCTCGTGCCGTTCCTGCTCGACGGCGTCGCCGGCATCCCCGCGCTCAACCTTCCCGACGGCGTCCACCCGAACCCCGAGGGACAGAAGCGCGTCGCGGAAACCGTGTGGAAGACGCTGCGGCCGCTCCTCGAGTGAGAACGTGAGCTACTGCGCTCGGTGGGAGTTGTGCGCGCCGAGCGTCTCTTCGAGGAAATCCAGAACGCGTCCCGCCGCCCAGAAGCGGCCCGGCGCCGCCGACGGCGCGACGAAGCCCACGTGTCCACCCGTCCCGACCATCTCCCGCCTGACCGACGGCGAGAGCGGCCAGCGCGAGACGGACTCGCCGGGGATCATGGGGTCGTCCTCCGCGGCCACGACGAGAGCGGGGCGGTCGATGGCGGTGAGCCAGGGGCCCGCGCTCGACTTCGAGTAGTACTCGGCGGCGCTGCCGAACCCGCCGTGAGGCGCGGTGATCGCCTCGTCGTACGCGCGGACGGTGCGCAGTCCGCGCTCGCGGTCGGCGGGGAAGAGGTCGGGCCGCCGCCGCTGCCGGCTCCGGTAGCCTTCGCGCAGCCGGGCCATGAAGTAATGCTGGTAGGGACGGTTGTCCCAGCGCTCGAGGGCCGACGCACACGCAGCGAGGTCCAGCGGCGGCGACACGGCCGCAACCGCGTGCAGCGCGGTCGGGACGCGCTCGCGGCGACGTCCGAGCATGAGCAGCCCGATGTTCGCCCCCAGCGAGAAGCCCGCGACCGCCACCTTCGGGACGACGCGGCTCACCGCGTCCACCACCGCCAGGAGGTCGGAGTCGAGGCCGGCGTTGTAGAGACGCGCGCAGAGCGCCTCCCCGTCACCCGCCCCGCGCATGTTCATGCGTACGACGTGCCAGCCGCGCGAGTAGGCGAAGGCTCCGGTCGAAAGAAGATACGGCGACTGGTCGGAGCCTCCCAACCCGTGGATGAGGACGAGCGCGGGCCGCTCCTCGCGCGGCCCGGGCTGCCAGGTCGCGCGGGCGAGGATGCGGACGTCTTCGCCCGCGTCCACCACCAGGTCCTCCGCGGGGAACGGCCAGCGCAGGAGGCGCCGGTGCCAGTAGCCGAGGAGCGTCTGCCGATGACCGCCCGCGAGCCAGACGCGAGGGCGGAAGGTGCCGTCGAAGGGAGGGCTCATGGCGTGCACCGTCTATAATCGCCGCCGCGCCGGCGATGATCCAGGCCTTCCATGTCTACAAGCAGTACGACCGCGAGAGCACGGCGCTCTCCGACATCACGCTCCACATCAAGAAGGGCGAGTTCTGCTTCCTCACCGGACCCTCGGGCGCGGGCAAGACGACGTTCCTGAAGCTCGTCTTCCGCGAGGAGCTGCCCTCGCAGGGGCAGATCCTCGTGGGCGGGCGGAACATCACGGCCATCCCCGAGCGGCAGATCCCCGAGCTTCGCCGGAGCATCGGCGTCGTCTTCCAGGACTTCAAGCTCCTCAAGAGGAAGACGATCCTCGAGAACGTCGCCTTCGTGCTGCGCATACTCGCCGTGCCCTTGCGGGAGCAGAAGCGCCGGGCCTTTGCCGCCCTCAAGTCCGTGGGCCTCCACCACAAGATGCACGTCTACCCGCTGCAGCTCTCCGGCGGCGAGCAGCAGCGCGTGGCCATCGCCCGCGCCCTCATCAACGAGCCGATGCTCCTCCTCGCCGACGAGCCCACGGGCAACCTCGACCCGGACATGGCCCAGGAGATCATGAGCCTCTTCCAGGAGGTGAACGCCCGGGGGACGACCGTGCTCGTGGCCACGCACGACCGCGAGATGATCCAGCGGATGGGCAAGCGCGTGATCACGCTCGACCACGGCAGGGTGGTTGCGGGCTGACGAGCCTGGGCAGAGACCCCTCAGGCGGAGCGCGCGAGCGAGTGCCGCGCGCCCCCGCCGGCACGACTTCGTTACGAGACTAGTGGGCGCGGCGCTCGCGCCGCTCGCCCGCCGTCTCCGCCTCCGCCCGCAGCATGGCGTTGATCCGCGCCACCACCGCCTCCAGCGCCACCTCGTTCTCGGCTCCCTCGGGGACGATGAGGTCCGCGTAGCGCTTCGAGGGCTCCACGAACTCGAGGTGCATGGGGCGCACGGAGGCGAGGTACTGCCGCTGCACGGACTCGAACGAGCGCCCCCGCTCCTTGAGGTCGCGCTGGAGCCGGCGCAGGATGCGTACGTCGGCGTCGGTGTCGATGAAGAGCTTGATGTCCATGAGCCGGCGCAGCGGCTCCTCGACGAGGACGAGGATCCCCTCGAGGATCACGACCGGGCGGGGGGTGATGGGGTCGGGCAGGACCTTGCGCGCGTAGGAGGCGTGGTCGTAGGTGAGGAAGGGGACGGGGCGGCCGGCCTTCAGGTCGCGCAGGTCCTCGACGAGCAGCGACGTGTCGAAGGCGTCGGGGTGGTCGTAGTTGATCGCGGCCTGGGCGGAGGCGTCGAGCCCGCTGCCGTCCTTGTAGTAGGAGTCCTGGGCGACGATCAGGCAGTGGTCGGGCCCGATGCGGTCGAGGATCCGCTGGGCGAAAGAGGTCTTGCCCGAGCCCGTGCCTCCCGCGATCCCCACGAGCACCGACATGGCGCCGGATTATAATCCCGGCCGTCCATGGCGTTCCTGCGGGCCCTCGGATACTTCTTCCAGGAAGCGCTGACCAGCCTCTGGCGCAGCCGCCTCATCAACGCGCTCTCCGTGGGCACGATCGCCGTGAGCCTCTTCGTGCTCGGGGCCTTCCTGGCCGTGGCCAGCAGCCTGAACGACATCGTCACGCGGTGGACGCAGAAGGTGCAGGTCGTGTTCTTCCTCGAGGATCACATCGAGGACCGCGTTCGGGCGAGCCTGGAGAACCGGCTCAAGGACGACCCCGCGGTGGAGAGCCAGGTGCTCGTCACGCGCGGAGAGGCCCTCGAGCGGTTCCGCGCCCTCTTCCGCGACATGCGGTCGCTGCCCGAGGACCTGGGGGAGAATCCCTTCCCGGCCTCGCTCGAGGTGTCGCTCCGGCCGGGTCACCAGTCGCCGGCCGAGGTGGAGCGGCTCGTCGCCGCCTTCGAGAAGGCCCCGGGCGTGCGCGAGGCACAGTACGACCTTCTCTGGATCGACCGCCTCTCCACCGGCGTCCGCCTCGTGCGGGGAGCGGGCGCCTTCCTGGGAGGGATCCTCGTGCTCGCCGGCGTGTTCACGATCTCGAACGTCATCCGGCTGACGGTCTACGCGCGCGAGGACGAGCTCGACATCATGCGTCTCGTGGGCGCCACGCAGGCCTACGTGAAGGGGCCGTTCGTGGCGGAGGGGATGATCCAGGGCGGCCTCGGGGGCCTGATCGCGGTGGCGCTGCTCTGGACCGCCTTCCGGTTCCTCCGTCGCGACCTGATGGCAGCGTCGGACCTCCTCGGCCGGGCTCCCCTCACTCTGCCGTCCGATCTGGTTCTCGTTCTGGTGCTCGGAGGGATGGCGGTCGGCATCGCGGGCAGCCTGGTCAGCCTCCGCCGCGTGCGGGTTTAAAACCGGTAGGTCTTGCCCTGGACGAGCAGCCGCAGACCGCGGCGCTTCAGCGAGCGCACCTGCTTCTGGATCGTCTCCAGGTGCTTGGGCTTCGCTCCGTAGAGGAAGACGGGCACGTCGGACTTGAGCTTCTCGAGCTCGTCCCCTAGCCGCTGCGGAGTGAGGTGGCCGGAGACGTCGGCGAGGCTCTGCAGCTCGTTGGGGAAGGACGTCTCCGTGATGACGGCGCGCAGGCGCTTCACGGAGTTCACCACCTCCCAGAAGCGCTCGGTCGGACCGGTATCGCTCGAGAAGGCGATGGCGCCCTCCTTGTCCTCGAGGATGAAGCCGGTGGTGGGCACGATGTGCGAGACGTGGACGGCCCGGATGCTGAGGCCGTTGATCTCGAAGGGCTCCTCCGGCTTGACCTCCACGAGCTTGAGGACGGGGGTGAGGTCGTTGGGCAGGCAGGTGAAGTCCGGCCAGGTGAGATTGTTGAACAGGTGGTTCCTCATCGACGCGATGACCTCGGCAATCGCGAAGATGCGCAGCGAAAACCCCGGGGAGCTGAAGTTGTTGTCGATGAGGAAGGGCAGCGAGCACGTGTGGTCCAGGTGCGAGTGGGAGATCACCACGTCCTTGACCCTGACCTGCTCCTTGAGGGTGAGCGCGCCCGAGACCCAGCCCGCGTCGAGCGCGAGAGAGTCGTTCACGAGGAACGACGTCATCCCCCGCCCGGGGGTATTCCCGCCATAGCAGCCGAGAACCCTGAGCTTCATCGTGTCAGAGGGTCGCCAGGCACACACTCATTTCGCCGCGGCCCCTTCCCCGGCCGCGGCAGAGCCGGAAGTGTCTCATAATCCAACGTTTGGGAGAACGTCCAGCCATCGGACGCTAACATGGGGTCCAGGGGGTGTCAAGTGCCGCAGATCACGCCCGCTTCCCCTACCCTTGGGGCTGATTTATGCAGGTACCGCCAGGGCTTGTGGGTTTTTCCTTGACAGTGCGCTTCAGCGACTTATACACTGCCGCCACGCGAGAAAGGAGGTGGTCCAGTGTACAGCCGGAACAAGCCCCGCGAGGTGGCTGCCGCTTAGGTCAAAGCCGAGCGAGGTCAACTGGATTGTCAGCTGGATGCCTCCCCTAGACCGCGTCTGACGTAGGGTCCCAAGGAGGCCGCTAGGCGGCGAACCTGGCGAATCCCAACAGCTTACCGGCCCCGGAGGGTGGGAAAGCCCTCCGGGGTTTTTCTTTGAGGCTGGGGGGTGCTGCTTGCCCTGGCTGAAGAGCCAGGGTGGTCGCACCCCCCAGACCCCCCGCTCACTTCGCCCGAGTGAATCGGGCTGCGTTCGCAGCTCGTTGTCTACTGCAGCGGCTTGCGCGCGAAGTGGTAGAGCGAGAACGCGAGCGCGGCGAAGGCCAGGATCCCGATGACGGCGCTGCCGTGCACGCCCACCATCTCGCCGACCTTGCTCCACTGGGTGGGGATCCAGGCGAGCGCCGGCCTTCCTTCCTTGAGCGTGTCCACGAGCTTCACCGCGATCGCGAGCAACCCCACGATCCCACCCGCCGCGATGAGACCGCTGGCATAGAGAGCCCCCGGGCTCGTCTCGTCGTCCGCCTTCTTCTCCTGGCCGCGCTCGGCGAGCCAGCGCACGAGGCCGCCGCAGAAGATCGCCGCCGTCGTCCCGATCGAGAGGTAGGAGCCGACGGCGAAGCTCAGCGACCTCACGCCGAGCAGCTCCACCGCGATCACCAGGAAGACCCCGAGCAGGACGAGCCCCCACGGCAGCTTCCGGTTCAGGATGCCGTTGATCACGACGGACATCAGCCGAGCCTGCGGCGCCGGCGCCTCCTGGCTGCCAATGCCCTGGATCCACTGCACCTCGACCTTGCCGGAGGCGGGATCGAGCAGGTACTTGCCCTCCGGGATCGTCGTGGACCCGATGACGTTCAGGAGCGTCCAGGTCCGGCCCGCGTGCGCGAAGTGCGTGTCCTCGACGTGCACGCCGTCCGGGGGGTTCGCCGCGTCCACGGTGAAGTCCACCGGCACGAACTTCTCGAGGGCCTTGTTCATCAGGATGAGCGTGATCCCGATGGCGAAGCAGGAGGCGAGGACGCCCAGGAAGAGTCCCTTCTGCTGCGCGGAGGGCGTCGCCCCCACGAGGAAGCCCGTCTTCAGGTCCTGCGAGGTGTTGCCGGCGTTCGCGGCGGCGATGCAGACCGTCCCTCCGATGGAGAGGGCGAGCGCGCCGTAGGCCGCGGCGGTCCAGCCCGCCAGGAGGAAGAGCGCGCACGTCGCCATGAGCGTCGCAATCGCCATCCCGGAGATCGGGTTCGACGAGGTCCCGATGAGCCCGACGATGCGAGACGAGACGGTCACGAAGAGGAAGCCGAAGACGACGACGAGCACCGAGGCGATGAGGTTCGCCCCGAGCCCGGTGGGAGCGCCCGGCACCGGCATGAACGTGAGGAGGCCGAACATGAGCAGCACGATCACGGCCGAGCCCGCGAGCACGAAGCTCGTCTTGAGGTCCTGCGACGTCCTTCCGGTGGCGGCCGCGCCGCCCTTCTCCTGCCGCAGGTCGGCCGCTCCCGCCCGGAGAGCGGCCACGATCGTGGGCATCGTCTTGAGGAGCGTGATGAGACCCGCCGCCGCCACCGCACCGGCCCCGATGTAGCGGATGTAGTACTGCCAGAGCTGGTCGGACGTCATCTGGGCGATGGGGATCGTGCTCGGGTAGATCGGAGTGGGAACGAGCGTGCCGAAGAACTTGATGGCGGGCATCATCACGAGCCACGAGAAGACGCCGCCCGCGAAGATCACCCCCGCGATCTTCGGCCCGATGATGTACCCGACGCCCAGGTACTCGGGCGTGATCGCGGCCCGCAGCGACCCGCCCGGCAGCCACGAGGGGTTGTAGGTCGGCGTGGGATTGATGACGGCGAGCGCGTTCTCGTTCTGGAAGAGCGTGTAGAGGCTCCCGAGGCCGAGCCCGTAGAACACGCGGCTCGCGAACGATCCTCCCTTGTCGCCCGCCACCAGCACGTCGGCGCAGGCGGTCCCCTCGGGATAGAGAAGGTTGCCGTGCTCCTTCACGATGAGCTGCCGCCGCAGCGGGATCATGAAGAGGACGCCCAGCCATCCTCCGATGAGCGCCAGGAGCAGGATCCGCGTGTACTCGAGCGAGAAGCCCAGGAAGATGAGCGCGGGGAGCGTGAAGATGACGCCTCCCGCCACCGACTCGCCCGCGGAGCCCGTCGTCTGGACGATGTTGTTCTCGAGGATCGTGGCCTTGCCGAGGGCGCGGAGCAGGCTGATGGAGAGGACCGCGATCGGGATCGACGCGGCGACCGTGAGGCCCGCGCGGAGGCCGACGTAGACGGTGACCGCCCCGAAGACGATGCCGAAGATCATCCCGAGGATCACCGCCCGGGGCGTGAACTCGGGGATCGTCTTCTCCGGCGGGACGTAGGGCTTGAACGAGTCGAGCGCCGACTGAGCCGCCTTGTCCTCGGCCATGCTGCTCCTCCGTTCGGGTTTCTGAGTCCGGGTGGGGTGCGCGGATCGTACCCACCGCCCTCCGGCCCGTCAACGGAGGGGGCCTTGACCCCTACCAGCGACGCGGACCTATACTCGAAGCATGAAGGCCCTCTGGCTGGCCCTCGCCCTCGCCGCTGCCGTCGCCACCCCCGCCGCCGCGCAGATGAACCAGTACGAGATGCAGTTCGGCGAGCCGGTGGACGTCGCCCTCTCCGACCTCCTACACAACCCGGACTCCTACCTCGATCGCGCCGTGCGCACCCACGGCCAGCTCGAGATGGGGATGGACATGCGCCAGAGCTACAGGCTGCGGGACACCTTCGGCGACTACCTGATCGTCCAGCCCATCAACGACATCTCGATCATGTTCGAGCAGGAGGCGCGCAAGGGGTTCGGCAAGGAGTTCGAGATCACGGGCGTCTTCCGCCAGCGCAACCTCGCCAACAGCACCGACCAGAGCTCCGACCGGACGACGCCCTACGCGATCCTCTTCTGGGCCTACATCGGGCCGCCGGACAAGGAAGCCGACAAGGCCGCGGAGAAGGCCGCCCAGAGCGTCCGGCTCGAGGACCTCGTCACGCACCCCGGGAAGTACGAGGGCAAGGTCGTCCGCGTGGTGGGACTGTTCCGGGGCGAGAACCTCTACGGAGACCTCCCGAGCCGCAGCCAGCGCCGGGGTGCGGACTGGGTGATCAAGGACGACCTCTTCGCCGTCTGGGTCTCGGGCCGCAAGCCGAAGGGCGACGGCTTCTCCCTCGACGCGTCGCTCAAGCGGGACACCGGAAAGTGGATCGAGGTCGTGGGCCGCGTGGCCTCGGTGGGGCCGGTGGTGTACATCCAGGCCTCCACCGTCTCTCTCGGCTCGCCGCCCAAGGACGCGGCCGTGACGGCGCAGGCCTCGCCCACGCTGCCCCCGCCGGAGAGGCCGAAGGTTCCGCCGGTCGTGGTCTTCGCGCTTCCCCTCGACGGGGACCGCGAGGTGCCTCGGGCCATTCGCTTCCAGGTCCAGTTCAACAAGGACATGAACGAGGACAGCTTCAAGGACCGCGTCGTCCTGCGCTACGCGGGGCGGCCGCAGCCGGGCGACCGGGAGTTCACCGCGGTCCGCGTGACCTACGACGGGGGCCACCGTGCGCTCGTCGTCGATCCCGGCGACGTGCTCCGGCCCGGGCGCGTGGTCGAGCTCTTGCTCCTGCCGGGGATCGTGGACACGGACGGGATGATGCTCGAGCCGCGCGCCGCCCACCCCGTGGGCTCGGTGGTGGACGTGCTCCGCTACCAGGTCGCGACGTTCTGAGCGAGCGCTTCCGCTAGCGGGGACTGTGCAGGCGGGCGAGCGCCCGCTGTCCGATGTCCTTCCTGTAGAACATCCCGTCGAACGTGATCCGTCCCACGGCCTCGTAGGCGCGGGCGACCGCGGCGTCGAGGTTCGCCGCGAGCGCCGTCACTCCGAGCACGCGTCCGCCCACGGTCATGACCTGGCCGTCCCGGTTCGCCGTCGCCGCGTGGTAGACGACCACGTCGTTCTCTCCGGCGAGCGTCTCGAGACCCTTCACGGGTTTTCCCGTCTCCGGCGTGTCGGGGTAGCCTTTCGCGGCGACGACGATGCAGACCGCGGGCTCCTTCGCCCAGTCGATCTTCGTCTCCTTGAGCTGGCCCGCCGCCACCTGCTCGAGGATGGGGACGATGTCGCTGCGCATGCGGGGCATGATCACCTGCGTCTCCGGGTCG
>JBKPBQ010000614.1:0-4444 GCA_046726955.1 Acidobacteriota bacterium | reverse complement strand
GAGCGCGACATCCGGGCGATCACCGTCAACCGCTGGCCGCACGGCTACGCCTACTCCCCGGGGCTGCTGTGGGAGCCGGAGTGGAAGTCCGAAGCCGAGAAGCCGTGGGTGGTCGGGCGACAGCCCTTCGGCCGGATCGCGATCGCCAACTCCGACGCGGGCGCGCGGGCCGACACGAACAGCGCGATCACGCAGGCGTTCCGGGCGGTCCAGGAGTCGCTGAACGGCTGAGGTCAGGACCGGCGCGGGATTCCGAGCTCCGCGAGCTTCCGGGCGACGTCGGCGCCGGCGTGGTCGACCTCGACGTCCTTGTCGATGAAGAGGACGTTGCCGTCCTTGCCGATGTAGAAGGTCCAGCGCTTCGCGACGCCGGCCACGGGCACCAGGACGCCGTACGGCTCGGCCGCCTTCCGGTCGGGGTCGGCGAGGATCGGGAAGTCCGCCCCCAACGACTCCGCGAACTCCTTGTTCTTCTGCGGGGTGTCGGTGCTCACCGCGAAGTACGCGACGTCGAACTCCCGGATCCTGGAGCCGCTCTCCCGGAGCGACTTGCACTCCTTGGTTCAACCGCCGGTGAAGGCTTTCGGGAACCAGGCCAGCACGACTGCCTGCCGGCCGCGGTGGTCCGACAGCTTGTGGGTCTTGCCGTCCGATCCGAGGAGCGAGAACTCGGGGGCGGGGTCGCCCGCCGCGAGCTCGGCGGGGCGGCGCGCCGCGCAGGCGAGAGCAAGGAAGAGGGCGGTGGCGAGACCCGTCTTTCTCATCTTCCCGACGGCCGGTCAGCCCCGCGCGTCGATCGGCACGTACGGCACGTCGCGGAGGCCCGTGTAGTCGCTCTCCGGGCGGATGAGCTTGTTGTTCGAGAGCTGCTCCAGCACGTGGGCCGTCCAGCCCGCGATCCGCGAGACCGCGAAGACCGGCGTGAAGAGGTCGGTGGGGATGCCGAGCACGTGGTAGGCGGAGGCGGAGTAGAAGTCCACGTTGCAGTTCAGGCCCTTCTCCGCACGCACGACCTGCTCCATCTTCTCGGAGAGGGCGTACCACTTGCCGTCGCCCTTCTCCTCGCCCAGCCGCTTCGACATGCGGCGGAGGTGGGTGGCCCGGGGGTCCTCCGTGCGGTAGACCGCGTGGCCGAAGCCCATGAGCTTGCGCTTGGCCGCGAAGGCCTCGCGCACGAAGCCCTCCACGCGGTCGAGGCTCCCGATCCGCTCCAGCGTCATCATCACCGCCTCGTTCGCCCCGCCGTGGAGGGGGCCCTTCAGGGTGGCGATGGCGGCGGTGATCGCCCCGTGCACGTCGGCGAGCGTCGAGGCGGCGACGCGGGCGGCGAAGGTCGAGGCGTTGAACTCGTGGTCGGCGTGCAGGACGAGGGCGACGTCCATGGCCCGCGCCGCGGAGTCGGAGGGGCGCGCGCCCGTCATCATGTAGAGGAAGTTCCCGGCGTGGCTGAGCTCGGGATCGGGGGCGACGAGGGGAAGGCCCCGGCGCAGCCGCTCGATCGCGGCAACGAGCGTCGCCATCTGGGCGATGAGCCGCCGGCACTGCCGCCGGCGGGCGGCCTCGGAGTCGTCGCTGCCGTCCGGGTCCACCGCTCCGAGCGCGGAGACGGCGGTGCGGAGCACGTTCATCGGATGAGCGTCCCGGGGCAGCGTCTTCATCACCGCCACCACCGACTCGGGAACGCCGCGGTCCCGGGCGAGGTCCGCGCTGTAGGCGGCCAGCTCCGCCCGCGTAGGCAGGCGCCCTTCGTGGAGCAGGAAGGCGGTCTCCTCGAAGCCGGAGTGCTCGGCGAGGGGGTGGATGTCGATCCCGCGGTAGGCGAGGATCCCGCGCTCCCCGTCGATCGAGGAGATGCGGCTCTCGCTGACCGCGACGTTCCGGAGGCCGCCCGATGCCGTCATGATCCGATCATTATTTGGGAGCGGACGAAGCCCCGTCAACATCCGGCCGGCCGCCTCTCGAGGACTCGACCCGAAGGGACGCTGGGGTAGAATCGCGGGGCGAGGAGGGTCCGTGATCAACATCAAGCGGATCCTGGTTCCCACCGACTTCTCGGAGAGCGCTCGCCACGCGCTCCGCTACGGGCAGAGCTTCGCCAAGGAGTACGACGCCGAGCTCCTGCTCCTGCACGTGGTGGAGAACCTGACCGTGGGCTACGCGAGCGACCTCTTCCCCGTCCCCATGGCCGAGGTGTTCGAGGAGATCTCGGGCTACGCGAAGGCGGAGCTCAAGAAGCTGGGGGACGAGGCGCGGGCCAAGGGGCTCAACACGCGCGAGCTGGTGATCCAGGGCAAGCCGTCGGCGGAGATCGTGAAGGTGGCCGAGGAGGAGACCGCGGACATCATCGTGCTCGGGACCCACGGCAAGGGGATGCTCGACAAGGCCATCTTCGGGTCCACCGCCGAGCGCGTGATCCGCCGCGCCCCCTGCCCCGTGCTCACGTGCGGCCTCGTGGGCCACGAGTTCGTCGACTAGTTCCAGTCGACTCCGGACCAGCGCAGCAGCACCGTTCCCACGGTGAAGCCTGCGCCGACGGCGGCGAGGAGCACCAGGTCGCCCTTCTTCAGCTTCCCGTCGTCGAGCGCGGTGCCGAGGGCGAGGGGAATGGTGGCGGCGGTGGTGTTGCCGTAGCGGTCGATGTTCTTGACGACCTTGGCGTCGGGCAGCCCCAGGCGCTGCTGGGCGGCCTCGATGATGCGGATGTTCGCCTGGTGGGCCACGAAGAGGTCGATCGCCTCCGGCTTGACCCCGTTGCGCTCCAGCAGGTGCAGGCTCGTGTCCGCGAACTTGCGCACCGCGTACTTGAAGACGTGCTGGCCCTCCTGTCGCACGAAGTGCAGCTTCTGGTCCACCGTCTCGTGCGTGGCGGGCTTGACGCTGCCGCCCGCCGGCATGTTGAGGTAGCAGGCGCCGGAGCCGTCCACCTCGTTGAGGAAGTCGAGCACACCCGTCCCGTCCTCGCCCGGCTCGAGGAGCACCGCCCCCGCCCCGTCCCCGAAGAGGACGCAGGTGGCGCGGTCCTCGTAGTTGAGGATCGAGGTCATTACGTCGGCCCCGATCACGAGGACCTTCTTGTGGGCGCCGTTCCGGACGAACTGCGCGCCCATGGTGAGGGCGTAGAGGAAGCCCGAGCAGGCCGCGGAGATGTCGAAGCCCCAGGCCCGGGTGGCCTTGAGCTTGTCCTGGACGAGGCAGGCGGTGGCGGGGAACACCATGTCCGGGGTGACGGTGGCCACGATGATGAGGTCGAGCTCCCCGGGCTCGACGCCGCGGCGCCGGAGCGCCTCCCGCGCCGCCTTCACCGCGAGGTCGCTCGTGCCCGTCCCCTTCTCCACCACGTGCCGCTGGCGGATGCCGGTCCGGGTCCGGATCCACTCGTCCGAGGTCTCGACGATCTTCTCGAGGTCGGCGTTCGTCATGACCCGCTCCGGGACGTAGCGCCCGACAGCGGTAATGCAGGCCCTGCTCTCCGCCATCCAATCTCCCCCGTCCGCGAGTGGGACGGCCACGCGAACCTGTAATTAGGTACCGGGCCGCCGGCCGGGGTCAAGCCGAGCCGCCGCCCCGACGGTAAGATGGGGCCCGTGACCGCCGCCCTGCGCGAGCTGCTGGACGTCATGGAGCGCCACGTCCCCTTCAACAAGCTGCTGGGGATCCGGGGAGAGTCCCTGGAGAGCGGCCGGGCCGTTCTCGTGCTGCCCGTGAGGCCCGAGTTCGTGGGCGACCCCCGCCGCCCGGCCCTCCACGGGGGCGTCCTCTCGACGCTCATCGACACCACGGGCGGCCTCGCCGCCTGGTCGGCGCTCGGGGCCTCGGAGTCGGTCTCGACCGTGGACCTGCGGGTCGACTATCTGGAGCCGGCGGGCCTCCAGGGCGTGCTGCGCGCCGAGGCCGTCCTCGTGCGGAAGGGAAACCGCGTCTGCCACGTGCGCATCCGCCTGACCCAGGAGGGCCAGCTGGTGGCGGAAGGCACCGGCGTCTACAACATCCACAAGAGGCGCAAGGAGGGGTGAGCGGGCTTATGAGCGAGACGACCGGTCCCCGGCCCGTGGTCGGCGTCATCATGGGCAGCCGCTCCGACTGGGACACGCTGCGCCACGCCGCGGAGACGCTCGCCGGCTTCGGCATCCCCCACGAGACCCAGATCGTCTCTGCCCACCGCACGCCGCAGTGGATGGCGGAGTACGCGACGACCGCGGAGGAGCGCGGGCTCGAGGTGATCATCGCGGGGGCGGGCGGGGCCGCCCACCTGCCGGGAATGGTGGCCGCGCACACCGTGCTTCCCGTCCTCGGTGTGCCGGTGGAGAGCGCGGCCTTGAAGGGGATGGATTCGCTCCTCTCGATCGTGCAGATGCCGGGAGGGATCCCCGTGGGCACGCTCGCCATCGGGAAGTCGGGGGCGACGAACGCCGCGCTCCTCGCCGTGGCCATCCTCGCCGGCAAG